>NZ_JBFWLZ010000001.1:0-28075 GCF_050251835.1 Diaphorobacter sp.
ACGGCGTGGACTACTACGGCCGCTTTGACACCAGCTACCGCGCCGCCCTGCAGCGCTGGCTGAATCCGGGGGCGACCAGGTAGCAAAACCGGCGGCGCACGGGTGAGACAATGCGCCGCGCTTTCTGCCCGCCCCGCATGACCATTCACACCGACGATTTCGCCCCTTCTCCCTTCCCGGCGCGCGAGCGCGTGGTGTCTGCCGCACCCGCGTCGCCGCAAGAGGACGCGCTGGAGCGCGCCCTGCGCCCCAAGCTGCTGCAGGAATACGTGGGCCAGGCCAAGGCGCGCGAGCAGCTCGAGATTTTCATCGGCGCTGCGCGCAAGCGCGGCGAGGCGCTTGACCACGTGCTGCTGTTTGGCCCGCCGGGCCTGGGCAAGACCACGCTCAGCCACATCATCGCGGCCGAACTGGGCGTGAACCTGCGCCAGACCAGCGGCCCGGTGCTCGAAAAGCCCAAGGACCTGGCGGCGCTGCTGACCAACCTGGAGAAGAACGACGTTCTTTTCATCGACGAGATCCACCGCCTCTCGCCTGTGGTGGAAGAAATCCTCTACCCCGCGCTGGAGGACTACCAGATCGACATCATGATCGGCGAAGGCCCGGCGGCGCGCAGCATCAAGCTGGACCTGCAGCCCTTCACCCTGGTGGGCGCCACCACGCGCGCGGGCATGCTCACCAACCCACTGCGCGACCGCTTCGGCATCGTGGCGCGGCTGGAGTTTTATACGCCCGAGGAGCTGGCGCGCATCGTCAAGCGCAGCGCCGGCCTGCTGGGCACGCCCATGGACGACGAGGGCGGCTTTGAGCTGGCGCGGCGCTCGCGCGGCACGCCGCGGATCGCCAACCGGCTGCTGCGCCGCGTGCGCGACTATGCCGAGGTGAAGGGCTCGGGCCGCATCACGCTCGATATTGCCAACCGGGCGCTGGCCATGCTCGACGTCGATCCGCAGGGCTTTGACGTGATGGACCGCAAGCTGCTGGAAGCGTTGATCCACCGCTTTGACGGCGGGCCTGTGGGGCTGGACAACATCGCCGCCAGCATTGGCGAAGAGCCCGGCACCATCGAGGACGTGATCGAGCCCTACCTGATCCAGCAAGGCTACCTGCAGCGCACGCCGCGCGGGCGCACTGCCACGCTGGCAGCGTACCGGCACCTGGGGGTCGCGCCTGCGCAGGCGGCCGGCGGGTTGTTTGCGCAATGATGGAAAGGCACTGATCTTGGCAACCCTTGCGTTGAGGAGAGCCCCGTGAAAAAACGCTGGCTGGCGCTGACGCTGGGCGTCGCCGCGGTGTTGATGGCCGGCGCCATCGGCGCGATGGCGCTGCGCGGCCCGCAGGTCGATGCCCTGGTGCTGCAGTCCGCGCCGCTGGTGCGCACGCTGCAGTTCTCGGCCCGCGTGGCCACGCTGTCGCGCGTGGACGTGGGCAGCACCCTCACCGGCCGGGTGGCGCAGGTGCTGGCGCAAGAGGGCGCGCAGGTGCGCCAGGGCGATGTGCTGGTGCAGCTTGAATCAGATGAATTGCGCGCGGCGCTGGCGCAGGCCGTGGCGTCTGAGCGCCAGGCACAGGCGCGGCTGACCGGCCTGCGCAGCAGCGGCCGCAGCGCCGCGCAGGCCGCCCTCGCCCAGGCCGATGCCACTTTGAAAGCCGCGCAGACAACCCTGGCGCGGGTGCAGCGGCTGGTGGCCGAGGGCTTCTACAGCCCTGCGCAGCTCGACGAGGCCCGCCGGGCCGTGGATGTGGCCCAGGCGCAGCAGCGCAATGCGCAGGCGCAGATCGAGGCCAATGCCGATGCAGGCACCGATGTGGTGCAGGCCCAGGCGCAACTGGCGCTGGCCCGGGCGGCCACCGAGGCGGCGCGGGCCCGCCTGGGGCAGACCGATCTGCTTGCGCCTGCCGATGCCCGCGTGCTGGTGCGCGAGGTCGAACCGGGGCAGATCGTGCAGCCGGGCAAGGCCTTGCTGCGCCTGGCGCTGGCCGGCCCCACCCAGCTGGAGGCCCAGGTGGACGAGCGTTTTCTGGATCAGCTGCAGCCCGGCCAGCCGGCCACCGTGGTGGCCGATGCCTTTGCCGACCGGCGCTTTGCAGCGCGCGTGTTGTCCATCGCGCCATCGGTGGATGCCCAGCGCGGTGCCGTCGAGGTGAAATTTGCGCTGGACGGGCAGTCCCCCGCCTATCTGCGCGAGGACATGACCCTGTCGGTGGAAGTCGAGACCGCCCGGCGTGACCGCGCCCTGGTGCTGCCCCAGGTGGCACTGCGCGGCGCCGTGGCGGGCGACAGCGCCACCGTGCTGCTGCTGCAGGGCGGCCGCGCCCAGGCGCGCAGCGTACGGCTGGGCCTGCGCACGCTCGATGCGGTGGAGGTGCTGGAAGGCCTGCAGGAAGGCGACACCGTGCTGCGCGGCAGCGCCATACAGCCGGGCGACCGCGTGCGGGCACGCACCGTGGCGTGGACTGCCGGCTCAGCGGTGCCCGGCGCCGTGGGCCAGGGGCAGGGCGGCGGCGCCGGCTCCGCGCTGACCAACGCCATGGGCCGTTGAGAAGGTGTGAACGAACCCACCATGCCCGCTCATTCCGCCAAAACACACCCGCTCGGCGTTGCAAATGCTCGCCATAGCACGCGCTATGGCTGTGCTTTGCGCCTGGATCGGCCGCGTTTTCGCGGCCTGCTCGGGCACGCCGGATTCATTCACACCTTCTGAGCGTTCCGCCATGCTGACCTGGCCCGGCTTTGAATTGCGTGTGGCGCTGCGTTTCCTGCGCGAGGGGCGCATGCAGACCGTGCTCATCATCGTGGGCGTGGCGGCGGGCGTGGCGGTGATTGCCTACATCTCGGCGCTGATCAGCGGCCTGCAATCCAACACCCTGGCTAAGACGCTGGGCGCCCAGGCGCACATCACCCTGCGGGCGCCGGACGACCTGGTCACACCCGCGGCCCTGCCCGCGCCCGGCGTGGCCGCGCTCACGCAAACCCAGCCGCGCGCGCAGCGCCTGCGCGAGGTGGCCAACTGGCAGGCGCTGGTGCCGCTGCTGGAGCGTCTGCCTGCCGTGGCTGGCGTGTCGCCCATGGTGTCGGGCAGCGGCCTGGCGCTGCGCGGCGAGGCATCGCAGGCCATTGCGCTGATGGGCGTCGATCTGGATCGGTATGACCGCGTGGTGGGGTTGAGCGCCAAGGTGGTCAGCGGCAGCGCGCGCCTGGCGCCCGGCGAGGCCATCGTGGGGCGCGAGCTGGCGCAGGATCTGGGCGTGCGCGCGGGTGACCGCTTCACGGTGCAGACCGGCGCCGTGGGCGGCACGGTGAGCGATTCGGTGCGCGTCACCGCGCTGGTGGATCTGGGCGTGAAGGATTTGAACCGGCGCACCGTGATCGTGCCGCTGCGCGCCGCGCAAAGCCTGCTGGCGCTGCCGGGCGGGGCCAGTCAGCTCGACCTGACCTTGAAGGACGTGTGGGTGGCCCAGTCCTTGGCGCGCGAGCTTCAGGAGCGGCTTCCCTACAAGATCGAAAGCTGGCAGGAAACCAACGCCCAGCTGGTGTCGGCGCTGAATGCGCAGTCGATCAGCACGGCCATCATCCGTGGGGTGGTGCTGGCCGTGGTGGTGCTGGGCATCGCCAGCGTGCTGGTGGTGTCTGTCGTGCAAAAGGGCCGCGAGATCGGCATCCTGCGCGCCATGGGCGCCACGCGCGGGCAGGTGCTGCGCGTGTTCCTGGTGCAGGGTGCGGTGGTGGGGGCGGCGGGGTCGGCGCTGGGCCTGCTGCTGGCGGTGGCGCTGATCTGGGTGTTCACCCACTTCGTGCGCGGCTCGGATGGCCTGCCGCTGTTTTCCATCACCCTGGCGCCCACCACGGCGCTGCAGGTGGCGCTGATTGCCTCGGTCTGCGGTGTGCTGGCGGCAGTGGCGCCGGCGCGGCGCGCGGCGGCGCTCGATCCGGCGCAGGCCATCAGGATGTGATGAACTCCCCGGCCGCGCCCGAACTGATTGCGCTCGACGCCGTGCGCAAAAGCTACAACCTGGGCCTTCCCAGCGAGGCCGAGGTGCTGCACGGCATCACCTTGCAGGTGGGCCGTGGCGAGTTCATTGCGCTGATGGGGCCATCGGGCTCGGGCAAGAGCACGCTGCTCAACATCCTGGGCCTGCTCGAGCGCATGACGTCGGGCAGCTACCGGCTGGATGGCGAGCCGGTGCAGGGTCTGGATGATGCCGCGCTCACGCTGTGCCGACGCCGCACGCTGGGCTTCGTCTTCCAGTTCCACCATCTGCTGCCCGCGTTCTCGGCGCTGGAGAACGTTACGCTGCCCGCCCTCATGGCCGAAGGCCGTGTGAGCAGCGCGCAGCGCGAGCGCGCGCGCAGCCTGCTGGACGCCGTGGGCCTGGCGAAAGCCATGGACAAGCGCCCCGGTGAGCTGTCTGGCGGCATGCAGCAGCGCGTGGCGATTGCGCGTGCGCTGGTCATGGACCCGCCGCTGGTGCTGGCCGACGAGCCCACGGGCAACCTGGACACCGCCTCGTCGGCCGAAGTGTTTGCGCTGCTGCGGCGCATCCACGCCGAGCGCGGCACGAGCTTCGTGGTGGTCACGCACGACCCGCGCCTGGCCGCGCGCTGCGACCGGCTGGTGGAACTGATCGACGGGCGCATTGCGCGGGACGAGGCCATCACCGCTGGTGTGGAGCCCAGGCCCGGCGCCTAACCGGTGCAGGCATCACTGGCCGTGCAGCCAGCGCACCCATTCGCCCGGCACCATGTGTAGCAAGACCGAGGTCATGAACAGGTAGCGCAAGAACTTGCCAACGGCCATGTACGCCAGGCAGGGCCAAAAGGGCAGGCGCAGCCAGCCCGCCACGGCGCACAGCGGGTCGCCCACCACGGGCAGCCAGCTCAGCAGGCAGGTCTTGGGGCCCCAGCGGCGCAGCCACACGCGCACGCGGCGCTCGGTGCGCGACAACTCGCGCGCGGGTGCATCGCCTGCGGCATCGGGCTGGCCTGCGCGGCGGCGCCGGCGCGCAGCGTCCCAGGCCCGGTGGGCGCCCAGGCCCATCCACCAGCTCACGGCGCCGCCCAGGGTGTTGCCCGCCGTGGCCACCACAATGGCGGGCCAGAACAGCTCCGGGTTGAGCTTGACCAGACCAAACACCGCGGGCTCCGAGCCCATCGGCAGCAGCGTGGCCGAGATGAAGGCCACGACGAACACCGTACTGAGGCCGAACTGCGGCAGCGCCAGCAGATCGAGCAGTTGTTGCATCCAGATTTCCATGGTGGGCGCGAGTGTATGCGTGCAGCGCCCGCGCAACGGTGCGCAAAACGCTGGGCGGCTGCGGGGCGATCCGGTATCTTTCGCGGCTTTATACGACCACCATCAGGAGAGCGGGTATGTGGCATCGGAAGGCAGCGCAGCAATCAACCCCCGACCGGGCAACGCACGCCGGCACAGCAGCGTCGGCAGCGGCCCTGCTGCTGGCAGCGCTGCTGGCCGGCTGCGCAAGCCCGGCGGACGCGCCGCAGCAGACCGGCGCGCTGCCGGCGGGCTTTGTGCACCTGCACGCCGTGGCGCCCGATGTGCTGCAGGACATGCGCTACCTTGGCAGCAACAACTTCATGGGCCGCCCCGTGGCGGGCTACGAAGCGCCCACCTGCATCCTGACGGAAGCCGCTGCCCGCGCCCTGCAGGCCGCGCAGGCGCAGGTGCGTCCGCTGGGGCTCACCATCAAGGTGTTTGACTGCTTTCGCCCGCAAACCGCCGTCAACGACTTCGTGCGCTGGGGCGCCGACCTGGCCGACCAGAAAACCAAGGCCGCCTACTACCCGGCAGTGCCCAAGCAGGAGCTGTTCCAGCGCGGCTACATCGCCGAGAAATCCGGCCACAGCCGCGGCAGCACCGTGGATGTGACGCTGGTGGTGGTGGACGGCCTGCGTGCCTACAAGGTGGTGCGCGGCCCGCTGGCCGATGGCCACGAGGTGGACATGGGTTCGCCGTTTGACATGTTCGACGTGAGCTCGCACACCGACAACCCCGACCTGCCGCCCGACGTGCAGCACAACCGGCGCTGGCTGCGCGCCCTGCTGGCGCAGCAGGGGTTTCGCAATCTGCCCGAAGAATGGTGGCACTACACGCTGGTCAATGAGCCCTTCCCCGACCGTTACTTTGACTTTGCGGTGCGCTGAGCTGAGCGGCTGGCCCGGCCCCGCCGCCAGCGCAGCTGCCCGCGCGCGTTCCTCGTCCCTGTTGCCCATCCATTACGCCACTGCCATGCCGCATTTCTTTCGTCACTTGAACGGTGCGGGCTGGCTCCTGCGTGCCGCCGCCAGGCTGCAGGGTAGCGCCCGGTCGGCCCTGTGGTCGCTGCTGGCCGGGTGGGTCGGCCTGGCCCCGGCGGCCCCTTTGGTGCTGGACGGCGCCCACGGCCCGCGTCAGCTGGACGGGGCTGCGCTGGCCCGCCACGCCCAGGCCCGGGATATCGACGTGCCCCGCGACGTGGCCTACCAGCGCCCCATGCGCTACCGTGCCGTGCCGCTGGCCGTGGTGCTGCGCGAGCTGGGCCTGGACCCCGGCGACACGCTGGAGGCCGTGGCGCTGGATGGCTTTGTCGCCCAGTTGCCCGGCGCACTGGTGCTGGCGCAGGCGCCCGGCCAGCCCCAGCCCTGGCTGGCCATCGAGCCCGACGGCGCCCCCTGGCCGGCGCTGCCGGGCAAGGCAGCCAGCGCCGGGCCGTTCTACATCGTCTGGCCGCACGATGCCGGCGTGCGCAGCGAGCAGTGGCCCTACGCCGTGGCGCGGCTGAATGTGCGCGCTGCCCCCGGGCAGCGCTGGCCGCAGATCGCCGTGGCCGCGCAGGTTCCCGCGGGCGACCGCCTGCGCCGGGGGCAGTCGCTGTTTGTGATGCAGTGCATGGTTTGCCACCGCATGAACGGCGGCGGCGACGCCCAGGTGGGCCCCGACCTGAACCTGCCCCTGAACCCCACCGAGTACTTCCAGCCCCAGGCCCTGCGCCAGCTGGTGCGCAACCCTGCCAGCGTGCGCCAATGGCCCACGCAAGGTATGCCCGGCTTTGGTCCCGAGCAGATCAGCGACGCTGAATTGGACGATCTGCTGGCCTACCTGGCGCACATGGCCGGCCAGCGCAAGGTGGCCACGCCATGACCAGCACCGGCACGGCATTGCGCGCGTCGCGCATGGCGCTGGTGGCCATGGTGGCGCTGTTCTTCAGCCTGGTGGCGCTGGGCAACCTGATCGACTACGGCAGCAACTTTGCCTTTGTCCGCCATGTGCTGTCGATGGACGATACCTTCCGCTCCCCGGCCCTGATGGGGCGCGCCATCACCGCTGCGCCGCTGCACCACGCGGCCTATGCGCTGATCATCGGCTGGCAGACGGGCACGGCGCTGCTGTGCTGGTGGGGGCTGGCGCGGCTGTGGCGCGTGCGCGGCGCTGATGCCGGGGTGTTTCATGGCGCCAAGGGCGTGGCCATCTACGGGCTGACCGCCGGCATGCTGCTGTACGGCGTGGGCTTTATCACTGTGGGCGGCGAGTGGTTTGCCATGTGGCAGTCCAGCACCTGGAACGGCCAGAACACTGCGCACATCTTCTTCATGCTGGCGGCGGTGGCGCTGCTGCACCTGTGCGGCCAGGAGGCTCCGCGGGCCTGATCCAGGAGGACAAGGCTGCCCCCGGGCCGCTGCCAGGCTGACGCCCGCCAGGCCACGGCGGCGGTTGGTGCCCATATTTTGAGCAGCTACAATCCCGCCTCCTTTTTCAGCACCCGCTGACCCGCTCCTCCCCCCGCACGCCCATGCACATCGGCCCCTTTGCCCTGGCCAACCGCCTGTTTGTCGCCCCCATGGCCGGGGTGACGGACAGGCCTTTTCGCCAGTTGTGCAAACAGCTGGGCGCGGGTTACGCCGTCAGCGAGATGGTCACCTCGCGCAAAGACCTGTGGGACAGCCTCAAGACCAGCCGCCGCGCCAACCACGAAGGCGAGCCCGGCCCGATTGCCGTGCAGATTGCCGGCACCGATGCCGCCATGATGGCCGAGGCCGCGCTCTACAACGTGGATCGCGGCGCGCAGATCATCGACATCAACATGGGCTGCCCGGCCAAGAAGGTGTGCAACAAATGGGCGGGCTCGGCGCTGATGCAAAACGAAGCGCTGGCAGTGGAGATTGCCGAAGCCGTGGTGCAGGCGTGCGCGCCGCGCGGCGTGCCCGTCACGCTGAAGATGCGCACCGGCTGGTGCCAGCAGCACAAGAATGCGGTGGCGCTGGCGCGGCAGTTTGAGACTGCGGGCATCCAGATGCTGACGGTGCACGGCCGCACGCGCGAGCAGGGGTACAAAGGCCATGCCGAGTACGACACCATTGCCGCCGTCAAGGCCGCCGTGCGCGTGCCGGTGGTGGCCAATGGGGACATCACCAGCCCCGAGAAGGCCCGCGATGTGCTGGTCCACACCGGCGCCGACGCCATCATGATTGGCCGTGCGGCCCAGGGCCGGCCCTGGATCTTTCGCGAGGTGGACCATTTTCTGGCCACCGGCGAGCACCTGGCGCCGCCGCGGGTGGCCGAGGTGCGCCGCCTGCTGCTGGAGCATCTGCAAGACCACTACCGCCTGTACGGCGAGGGCAGCGGCGTGCGTAGCGCGCGCAAGCACATCGCCTGGTATGTGCGGGCGCTGCCGGGTGGCGAGGCGCTGCGGCAACACATCAACACCATCGAGGACTGCGCGGCGCAGTGGCAGGCGGTGGCCGATTTCTTCAGCGCGCTGGGCGCGCAGATGGATCGGCTGCCGGCACTGCCCGGCGCTGCCGACGCAGTCCCGCCCACGAGGGAAACGCAACATGAGCCACAACAGCATTGAACAATCCGTGCGCGAGAGCCTGCAGGGCTACTTTCGCGATCTGGGCGGAGAGACGCCCGACGGGGTGTACGACATGGTCGTGCGCCTGGTCGAAAAACCGTTGCTGGAGGTGGTGATGAGCCACGCCGACAACAACCAGTCCCGCGCGGCACAATGGCTGGGGCTGAACCGCAACACGCTGCGCAAGAAGCTGCTGGAGCACAAGCTGCTCTGAAATTGATTTCAAAAAAGATAGCTGGCTGCGCTTGACCATCAAGCGCTAAAGGCCGATTTCATTCAAACCACCACGAGGCCTTCATGAACGCACTCCTTTCCGTATCCGACAAGACCGGCATCGTCGAATTTGCCCAGGCGCTGCACACCCTGGGCATCCAGCTGCTGTCCACCGGCGGCACCGCCAAGCTGCTGGCCGAAGCCGGCCTGCCCGTCACCGAAGTGGCCGAGGTGACCCAGTTCCCCGAGATGCTGGACGGCCGCGTCAAAACCCTGCACCCCAAGGTGCATGGCGGCCTGCTGGCCCGCCGCGACGTGCCGGCGCACATGGCTGCACTGGCCGAGCACGGCATCGATACCATCGATCTGCTGGTCGTCAACCTGTACCCGTTTGAAGCCACCGTGGCCAAGGCTGGCTGCACGCTGGCTGACGCCATCGAGAACATCGACATCGGCGGCCCGGCCATGGTGCGCAGCGCCGCCAAGAACTGGAAAGACGTGGCCGTAGTGACCGATGCCGCGCAATACCCCGCCGTGCTCGACGAGCTGCAACAGCACGGCAAGCTGTCGAACGCGCTGCGCTTTGGCCTGGCGGTGACGGCGTTCAACCGCATTGCCCAGTACGACGGCGCCATCAGCAACTACCTGTCTGCGGTGCTGTTTGAAGAGGACAAGCTGGCCGAAGACTACGTGCCCGCCATGTCCGCCTTCCCGCGCCAGGCCAACATGTTCGCCATCAAGATGCAAGACCTGCGCTACGGCGAAAACAGCCACCAGCAGGCCGCCTGGTACCGCGACGTGACCGAAGTGCCGGGCTCGCTGGCCACCGGCGTGCAGCTGCAGGGCAAAGAGCTGTCCTACAACAACATCGCGGATGCGGACGCCGCCTGGGAATGCGTCAAGAGCTTTGAGGCGCCCGCCTGCGTCATCGTCAAGCACGCCAACCCCTGCGGCGTGGCCGTGGGCGCCCACCCGCTGGAGGCCTATAGCAAGGCCTTCCAGACCGACCCGACCAGCGCTTTCGGCGGCATCATCGCCTTCAACCGCGTGGTCGATGGCGCGGCTGCCCAGCAGGTCAGCAAGCAGTTTGTCGAGGTGCTGATGGCGCCGGGCTTCACGGCCGAGGCGCTGGAAGTCTTCAAGTCCAAGGTCAACGTGCGCCTGATGCAGATCGCGCTGCCCGACAACTACGGCGCCGTGCGCAATGCGATTGAGACCAAGCGCGTGGGCGCCGGCCTGCTGCTGCAGACCTGCGACAACCATGAGCTGCAACTGGCCGACCTGAAGGTGGTCACCATCAAGCAGCCCTCGCCCGAGGAACTGCAAGACCTGCTGTTTGCCTGGAAGGTGGCCAAGTACGTCAAGAGCAACGCCATCGTGTTCTGCAAGAACGGCATGACGATGGGCGTGGGCGCGGGCCAGATGAGCCGCCTGGACTCGGCGCGCATCGCCAGCATCAAGGCCGAGGCTGCCAAACTGAGCCTGCAGGGCACGGTGGTGGCCAGCGATGCATTCTTCCCCTTCCGCGACGGCCTGGACGTGGTGGTGGACGCAGGCGCCACCTGCGTGGCCCAGCCCGGCGGCAGCATGCGCGACCAGGAGGTGATCGACGCCGCCAACGAGCGCGGCGTGGCCATGGTGTTCACCGGCGTGCGCCACTTCCGCCATTGATGCGCGCGCATTACGCTACCGCCCCATGAGCCGCGACCCGCAGAGCGACGACGACGCGCCGCCGCCCCGGCCCCGCTGGGTGGGCTGGGCGCTGGCGGTGTTCATGGTGCTGGTGGTGCTGGGAGTGTTCAACGTGGGCTGGCGCATCCTGCGGCCCGCCACTGGCGCGCAGGCGCTGGATGCCGTGCAGCAGGCCCGCCCCGAACTGGCGGCAGGCCGCGCGCTGGTGCAGGGCGCCGACTGCATGCGCTGCCACGGCATGGACCGCCACTACGTAGGCCCGGGCTTTCGCCAGATCGCGGCACGCTACGCCGGCCGTGCCGACGCGCCCGAGTACCTGGCGCGCAAGATCCGCGAAGGCAGCGTGGGCGTATGGGGGCGCACACTGATGCCGCGCCACCCGCAAATCACCCAGGAGCAGGCGGTGCAGATGGCGCAGTGGCTGCTGGCAATGCCGCCAGTGGATTGATTTGCTACGTTAGTTGTAGCTTTCTGCGGTTGCTGAATAAGGGCCCGCGCAAAAAAACATGGTCATTCGTGTACGGCAGACCTTGGACTCTCGCCTGCGCTGGAATGACGGGCTCGTGCGCAAGCAAGGCACTTGCACGGTTTGTCGGCAATGCGTGGCGGCCACGCAGGTGCTCTTGTGACCTGCTTTGAAGCATGTGGCCCATCAGGCAAAAAACCGCCATTCCTGCTGAGGCGGGAATGGCGGTTCCAAGCACATGCGCCGGCAGGCGGCGCAATCGTTTTATTGCCGGTCAAGCCTTCTGCAGCTTGCCGGGCGCGCCGGCTTTCACGGTCATGGTGGTCTCTTCGGTAGCCGTGTACTGGCGGCTGGCGATCGTGCTCACGTACACCCACTGCGCACGGCACTCGGTGGCGGTGGCGGTCACCAGCATGTAGCCGCGGCGCGAGGTGTCGCAGTACTTGAGGGGCTTGACCAACTGCTGGAAGGCGCCTGCCAGCGTGGCGGGGTTTTCGTTGGGCAGGTACTGTTCAAAGCCAGGCGAGCTGACGGATTGCGTGGCGAACTCCACGCCCACGGCGTTGCCGTTCATGTCGGACAGTTCATTGGCCCAGGCATTGTGCGTGTCGCCTGACAGCACCACCAGGTTCTTGTTCATGGCGCGGGCCATGCCCAGCACGGTTTCGCGGGCGGCCTGGTAGCCGTCCCAGGCGTCCAGGTTGTAGGGGATGGCGGGCTGCGCCAGGATGGCCTGCTCCTGCGCGGTGAGCGTGGCGGGCGCGGTTTGCGCCTTGGCCGCGATGGCAGAGTACTGCGCCAGCGACACGCCGGCCCTGGGGTCGTTGAAGTTGAGCAGCAGCGGCGCGGGCACGTTCATGCGCCCCATCAGCACTTGCTGGCCCAGCACCTGCCAGGTGGCGCTGGAGCCGGCCATTTGCTGTTGCAGCCACTGTGTCTGCGTGCTGCCCAGCAGCTGGCGCGTGGGGCTGCCCACGGCGGCGGTGAAGCCAGCCGCATCGATGCTGCCGCTGGCAGTGATGTACTTGGCGTAGTCCAGCGGCTCGTCGCGGCCCACTACGCGGGTGTCCAGCATGTGCAGCGACAGCAGGCTGCCGAAATTGAAGCTGCGGTAGATCACATCGGGCTGCGTGTTGCGCGTGGGCAGCCACTCGTGATAGGCCTGCATCGCGGCGGCCTTGCGCGCCGCAAAGCTGCCTTCGGTGGCGCTTTGGTGGTTTTCGGCGCCGTTTTGCCAGGTGTCGTTGGTGATCTCGTGGTCGTCCCAGACGGCAATCATGGGCGCCGCGGCGTGCAGTGCCTGCAGGTCGGGGTCGGTGCGGTACTGCGCGTGGCGGGTGCGGTAGTCGGCCAGCGAAATGATTTCGCCAGCGGGCTGCACCAGGCGGCCCAGCTGCTCGGCATTGGCCGAGGCGTAGCCGCCGCGGGCGTATTCATAGATGTAGTCGCCCAGGTGCACGGTGACATCCAGGTCGCTTCGCAGCGCCGCGTGGGCGTAGGCATTGAAATAACCGGCAGGGTAGTTGGCGCAGGAGAACACGGCCATCTTGACCTGTGCCACGCTGCCCGTGGGCAGGGTGCGGGTGCGCGCGGCGGGCGAGGTGGCCTCGAACGCCTTGAAGCGGTAGTGGTAGGCCGTGGCGGCTTTCAGGCCGGTGACGTCCACCTTGACGGTGAAGTCGCGCGCGGCGCTGGTGCGCGTTTCGCCGCGTGCCACGATGCTGGCGAAGGCCGCGTCGCTGGCCATTTCCCACTGCACGGGGATATCGCCGGTGAAGTCGGCCGGGGGGGTCACGCGGGTCCACAGGATCACGCGGTCGGCCAGCGGGTCGCCACTGGCCACGCCATGCAGGAACTTGACGGCGGGTGCGTCATCGTCGTTGCCACCGCAGGCCGCCAGCGGCAGCGTACCCAGCGCGGCAGCGCCCAGCGTGAGCTGGCGCACGAAACGACGGCGGCTGGAGTCAGTCAGCTCGGCGCCAGCTGGCTGCAGAAGGTTGGTGAGGGGCTTGGTGTCGTCTTGGCGCTGCATGGGGTGGGTCTTGGATCAGGAAAAATGAGGCGCCAAGGCTCGCACCATTGCGTGACGAAGTGATGAACTCGCTGCGGCGCAAGCGCCTCTCGGCTGCAACTGCTTTTCCAGCAGACCGGCCCCTTGCAGTCAGGTGTGCGGTTGTGCCGACTGCCGCGGATGGGCGGCGATGGTGTGGGTGTTTGCGGGCGCCCGTGCTTGTCAGACGGGCGCGGGCCGCTGGGGCGTTTGGATCGCAAACACGCCTTACAGCTTTTTGAACACTTCGCGCGCTACGGCTTCGGTGTCCGAAATGTCCTGCGCGGTGTGGGCCGCGCTGACAAAACCGGCCTCGTACAGCGCCGGCGCGATGTACACGCCGCCGTCCAGCAGGCCGTGGAACAGCCGGTTGAAGCGCATGCCGTCGGTGTTGAGCACCGCAGGGTAGTTTTGTGGCAGGTGCGGCAGCAGGAAAAAGCCGAACATGCCGCCCTCGCAGTCGCCGCTGAAAGGCACCCCTGCGGCATTGGCAGCACCGGCCAGTGCGTTGACCAGCGAGCGCGTGCGCCCGGCCAGCGTGTCGTAAAAGCCCGGCTTGGCTACCTCGCGCAGCGTAGCCAGGCCGCAGGCCGTGGCCACCGGGTTGCCCGACAGCGTGCCCGCCTGGTACACCGGGCCCAGCGGCGCCAACTGTTCCATCACGGCGCGCGAGCCGCCAAACGCCGCCAGCGGCATGCCGCCGCCAATCACCTTGCCCAGCACGGTGATGTCCGGCTTGAAGCCGGGGATGGCCTGCGCGTACAGGCTTTGCGCGCCGCCCAGCGCCACGCGAAAGCCGGTCATGACCTCGTCGATGACCAGCAGCGCGCCGTGCTGGGTGCACAGTTCGCGCGCGCGCTGCATGAAAGGCACGCTGGCGCGCACGAAGTTCATGTTGCCGGCGATGGGCTCCATGATCACGCAGGCCACGTCGGGGCCGTGCAGCGTGAAGGCCTCTTCCAGCTGGGCCACGTCGTTGTATTCGAGCACCAGGGTGTGCTGCACCACCTCTTGTGGCACGCCCGCGCTGGTGGCGTGGCCGAAGGTCGCCAGGCCCGAGCCGGCCTTGACCAGCAGCGAGTCGGCGTGCCCGTGGTAGCAGCCGTTGAACTTGATGATCTTGTTGCGCCGGGTGGCGCCGCGCGCCAGGCGGATGGCGCTCATGCCGGCCTCGGTGCCCGAGCTGACCAGGCGCACCATCTCCATCGAGGGAACGTGGCGCAGGATCTCCTCGGCCAGTTCCACCTCGCGCTCGGTGGGGGCGCCAAAGCTGAAGCCGTCCAGGGCGGCTTTTTGTACCGCCTCCAGCACGGCCGGGTGGCCGTGGCCCAGGATCATCGGGCCCCAGGAGCCGATGTAGTCAATGAAGCGCTGGCCGTTGGCATCCCACATATAGGCGCCCTGGGCGCGGGTAATAAAGCGAGGCGTGCCGCCCACGGCGCGAAAGGCGCGCACGGGCGAGTTGACGCCGCCGGGAATGACGGCCTTGGCGCGTTCGAACAAGGATTGGTTGAGGTCAGTGCTGTGTGTCATGGGGTGGCAGATCAAAGCCCGGGAAGTCAGGGCCGGGGTCTTCGTCGTTGTCGTCGTCATCGTCGGGCTGGGCCCAGAACATGCGGTCGGGCAGCACATGGCCCATTCCTGGGCGAAAACCGTGCTCCAGGCAGCCGTCCAGGTAGGTGAGAGCCTCGCTGGTGGCCTCGCCCAGGTCGCTGCCGCTGGCCACCAGCGCGGCCAGGGTGGCTGACAGGGTGTCTCCCGCGCCGATGAAGGTGGCATTGAAGCGCTCGAAGCGGCCGCTGCCAAGTACCGACTGCGCCGACACCAGCATGTTGTCGATATGCTGGTCGGCCGCCGCAATGCCCGTCACCAACAGATAGGGCACGCCCATCTCGGATGCCGCCATGGCCAGGTCGCGGGCCGAGGGCGGGCGCTCGCTGCTCCAGTCGGGCAACAGCCAGCGCCATAAGGTGCTGTGGTTCCCGACCAACACCGAGGCCTGCGGCAGCAGCAGCTCGCGGAAGGCGTCGTGGTATTGATCAATGAGGTCGTCGCGCCACCAAGACAGGTCGGGCATGAAGGCGATTACGGGCACGTCGGCATAGTCGGTCGCGATTTCGGCGATGGTGCTCAGGTTCTCTGGCGTGCCCACGAAACCGACCTTGATGGCCTGCACGGTCATGTCTTCGAGCACGCTGCGGGCTTGTTCGGCAACCACATCGTCGTCGAAAGCGTAGTGATCGACGATCTCGGCGCTGTCGCGGGCATAGGTGCCTGTCACCACCGGCACAGGGTGGCCACCGACAGAGGCAACGGCCGCAACGTCGGCCGCGAGACCGCCGGCGCCGCAGGGGTCGTTGGCATTGAAAACCATCACGCAGATGGCGGGCATCGCGCAATCGTCATCATCGGCTGCCATGCTTGGGGGGTGCTGTGGTGAGGAGATATTCGATCCCATGTGGAAGTGCCAGCGTAACTGTGGTGGCACAGAAGCTGCAAGCCGCAGTGTTGGCTAGATACAATCGTTGCATTCTATGTGAAGGCCCCTTAAGCTGTGATCGCCCCAAAAACTTGGATGTGCCTGATTTGCGGTTGGATATATGACGAGGCTATGGGTTCGCCCGAGCACGGCATAGTGCCTAACACCCGATGGGAAGATGTCCCCATGAATTGGACTTGCCCTGAATGCGGTGCGCGCAAGGATGACTTCGAGATGGTCGCGATTTGAGGCGCTATAGTTGCCCGTTTTGTTTTTTCGTTCCCACAGGAGCAGTGAGAAATTGGCTACTACGATAACCAGTCCCACCTTCAGGGTGCTTGTGGTGGATGACAGCAACACAATTCGGCGCAGCGCCGAGATTTTTCTCAAACAGGGCGGCCATGAGGTTTTATTGGCAGACGACGGGTTCGATGCCTTGGCTAAAGTCAATGATTACCAGCCACAACTGATTTTCTGCGACATCCTGATGCCTAAACTCGATGGTTATCAAACCTGCGCCATCATCAAACGCAACCCGCGTTTTGCGGATACGCCGGTGGTAATGCTTTCGTCGAAAGACGGGGTTTTTGATAAGGCGCGCGGCCGAATGGTCGGCTGTCAAGAATATCTCACCAAACCATTTACCAAAGATCAATTGCTGCAAGCGGTGCAGCAATTTGGAAATGCCCAATAAGGAGTTATGTAATGGCGATTCAGAAGGTGCTGGTCGTGGACGACTCGAAAACCGAGTTGATGTTCCTGACGGACTTGTTGCAGAAAAAGGGCATGCAGGTTCGTACGGCGGAAAATGCGGATGAAGCTTTTCGCCGTCTGGCTGAAGAAAAACCCGATCTGATCCTCATGGACGTGGTCATGCCGGGTCAGAACGGATTCCAGTTGACGCGCGCCATTTCCCGCGATCCGCAGTACTCCGATGTGCCCATCATCATGTGCACGAGCAAAAACCAGGAGACTGATCGCGTCTGGGGCATGCGCCAGGGCGCGCGCGGCTATATCACCAAGCCGGTCGATCCTGCAGAACTGCAGGCCAAGATCGATTCGCTGAACTGAGACCTGCTGCGTTCTCATGGCCAACCGCGAAGCTCTCAAAGAGTTGCAGACACGATTAGCCGCCAGGCTGCAGGCCGCCCGGGGGGAGGGTGTATCCGTCTCGTCCTGGTTGGCCGTGGAGTGTGCCGGACGGCATTTCCTGCTGCCCCTGGGGCAGTCAAGCGAAATTTTCCCCTGGAGCGGCGTGCAGTCCGTTCCCTATACCCAACCCTGGTTTCTGGGGGTGGCAAACCTGCGCGGAATGCTCACCGGCGTGGTGGATCTGGGCGGTCTGCTGGGAATCGCGCAGCCGCGGTCGGAGCAGGCATTGCTCGAATCCAGCCTTCTGGCTCTCAATAGTGCGCTAGAGGTCAATGCTGCGCTGCTGGTGGATCGGCTGTCGGGCCTGCGAGGGGTGGAAGCTTTCGTGGATTCTGAGTCGCCCGATCATGAGGCTCCGTCGTATTTCAGCACCATATACGTGGATGCGCAGGGTACCCGCTGGCAGGAGTTGAACCTGCAAGCCCTGTCGCAGCACCCCGTGTTCCTCTCTATCAGTGCTTGATTTTTTCTGTAAGGCAGAACATGTCCGTCGTCAATCCATTTGGAAAATTGTTCAACCGCAACTCCGGCGAGTCGAAGGCTGATCGCAACGCATCAGATTCGGTGCAGGACTCCCTGGCTACAGACATGCCTGAGGCCTATCAGTCGGATGGCATGAACAGCATCCAAGGTGAGACGGGGGCCGTATCGCAATACGGCGAGGTTGATTTTGTTGATGATGAACTGGTGTCGCTGCCGGTGCTTGGCCGTGCCACCACCGCACATCATCAGCGCCGCCTGCTGATGTTGCTGGGCATTGGTCTGGTGGTTCTGGCGCTGATTGCCGGCTGGGTGCTGCAGCAGGCTAACCGCTCCACGCAGCAGCTGGCTGCCACAGGCCAGTCGCTGATGCAGTCTCAGCGTCTGGCAAAGTCCGTGTCACAGGCGCTGGTCGGTAGTGTCCAGGCCTTTCCCGATGTGCTGGACAGCTCCGGGGTGCTGGTTCGCAGTGCCCGAGCCCTGGCCAATGGCGATGCGGAGCTGGATGTGTCTGCGCTGGGTGAGCAGTTCAAGTCCGAGATGGACGCCATCACGCCGATGGTGGAGCGTGCAGAGCGCAATGCGGCAGTGGTGATGGGCCAGCAAAAGATTCTTACCCAGGTCGGCGATTCCCTGCGGGCCATTAACCGCCAGTCCTCTGAACTGCTGGAAATAGCGGAAACCATTGCGTCTCTCAAGCTGCAGCAGGACGCGCCCTCTGCTGAGATTTCGGCTGCCGGTCAACTGGTGATGCTGACGCAGCGTATTGGCAAGTCTGCCAATGAATTCCAGACCACCGAGGGTGTGAGCCCCGAAGCGGTGTTTCTGCTGGGTAAAGATTTGAACTCCTTCAAGGAAATTGCTCAGGGTTTGCTTGAAGGCAGTTCGGATCTGCGCCTGGCCGCCACTCGTGACGCGCAGACGCGCGAGCAACTCCAGAAGCTGATCAAACTTTATGAAGAGACCCGCACGCAGGCCGGAGCCATCCTGGGCAATCTGCAGGGTCTGGTGTCTGCGCGCGAAGCACAGTCATCCATCTTGGCAGACAGCGAGCCCTTGCGTCGCCAGCTGGAAGGTTTGCAAAGCAAGCTGTCGGCGCAGTCGGGCATGGGTGCCGGACAGTTTGCCGCCTTGGCCATTGCCGGCGTTTTCGTGCTGCTGTGCGGTGTGGGCATTTCACGGGTGCAGCTGCTGGACAGCCGCAGCCGTCAGGTCGCTGCCGAGGCCTTGCAGCGGGACGCCAAGCGCCAGGAGCAAGAAGCCAAGCGCGTCAACGATGCCAACCAGGCTGCCATTTTGCGGCTGATGAACGAGTTGCAGTCGGTCGCCGAGGGCGATCTGACCCAGGAAGCCACGGTGACCGAAGACATCACCGGTGCGATTGCCGACTCGGTGAACTACACCGTGGAAGAGTTGCGTCAATTGGTGGGCAGCGTGCAAAACACGGCCACCCGGGTGGCGCAGACTACGGCGCAGGTGGACAACACCTCCACTGAACTGCTGGCTGCATCAACCGAGCAGTTGCGCGAAATTCGTGAAACCGGCCGCTCGGTTCTCGACATGGCGACGCGCATCAACGAAGTGTCGTCCCAGGCGCAAGAGTCGGCAGCGGTGGCCCGTCAGTCGCTGGAGGCTGCGGATCAGGGTCTGCAGGCGGTGCAAAACACGATCGGCGGTATGAATGCGATCCGTGACCAGATTCAGGAAACCTCCAAGCGCATCAAGCGCCTGGGCGAATCCTCGCAGGAGATTGGTGAAATCACTGAGCTGATTTCGGACATTACCGAGCAGACCAACGTGTTGGCCCTGAACGCCGCCATTCAGGCCGCGTCTGCTGGCGAAGCCGGCCGCGGCTTCTCGGTGGTGGCGGAAGAAGTGCAGCGCCTGGCCGAACGCTCTGCCGACGCCACGCGACAGATTTCGGCACTGGTGAAGGCCATTCAGACTGATACCCAGGATGCGGTGGCAGCCATGGAGCGCTCCACGCAGGGTGTGGTGGAGGGGGCGCGGCTGTCCGACAGTGCGGGTACTGCACTGACCGAGATCGACCGCGTGTCCCGGCGCCTGGCTGAGCTGATTGAGCAGATTTCGTCCTCCGCCGCGCGCGAGGCAGAGCTGGCCAACGGCGTGGCTGAGAACATCCAGCACATCTTTGCGGTCACCGAGCAGACGGGCGAAGGCACCCGTGCAACGGCGCAACAGGTGCGCGAGCTGTCCCAAGTGGCAGAGGAGCTGCGGCAATCGGTGGCACGATTCAAGATCGCTTGACGCACATCCCATCAACGAACTGGCTCCGGATCAGCCGGGGACGAATCCATGTCATCTATTGACGCCGCAGGCGCAACCGGCGCCCATCTGGCCCGGGGCGAGCAAGACCTCGGGCCGCTTGCATGGGTGCTCGATGAATTGCGCAAATCCCTCGATGGTGCTGTCAAGGCCATGCGCCGCTTTGTGCGCGATGCCGAGATTGCCCGTGAATCCGATCTGGCCTCGCTGGATGCAGGCCCGCTGCGCATTGCGCGCCAGCAATTGCATCAGGCCAGCGGCGCCCTGGAAATGGTGGGCATGGAGCCACCGGCACTGGTGTTGCGGGCGATGGAGACCGCCGTTCAGCGCTTCGTGCAGCGCCCGGAGCTGTGTAGTGACGATGCCGCTGCCGTGATTGAGCGCGCCAGCTTTGCGCTGGTCGAGTACCTGGAGCATGTGCTGGCGGGCAAGTCCCTGTCGCCCGTTGCATTGTTCCCGCAGTATCGCGAGGTTCAGGCTTTGGCAGGTGCCGACCGCGTGCACCCTGCCGATTTGTGGCCCAACGAGCAGCGTTTGCGTGATCCGCAGTTGCCATCGTCTGCCGCCCCCGTGCGGTACGGCGCCGAGGTACGCGCCCGCCTTGACAACGCGGTGCTGCGCGTCGTCAAGAACGCCGACCCGGTTGCCGCGGCAGACATGGGGGCTCTGTGCCTTGGACTGGCCGCGGCGCAGCAAGAACCGCCGGTGCGTGCGTTCTGGAAAATCTGTGCCGGCTTCTTTGAGGCGCTCGCCGGTGGCGTATTGACTGCGGACGTGTATGCCAAGCGCGTGGCATCGCGGGTGCTGATGCAGTACGCCAGTCTTGCCAAGGGTGACAGCGCGATTGGCGATCGTCTGGTGCAGGATCTGCTGTTTTTCTGTGCGCAGGCCATCCAACCCGCTGGTGCCGAACTGCCGACGCTGCAGGCCGTGCGCGACGCCTATGGGCTAGAGCGCCACGAGTCGGTGGACTACGAGCAGCCGCGCTTTGGTTTGTTCGACCCGGCCATGCTGGCACAGGCGCGCAAGCGCATCGCTGCGGCCACGGACACCTGGTCTGCCCTGGCCGGCGGTGATCGCAACAAGCTCAAGCCTGCCGCCGATCAATTGAGTCTGGTGTGCGATTCGGTGCGCAAGCTTCACCCCGACAGCGAGAGTCTGGCCCAGGCGCTCACGCGCGCCATGGAGACCACGACCCAATCCGGCGAGCCGCCTTCGCCCGCGCTGGCTATGGAAGTGGCCACGGCCATCCTTTATCTGCAGGCCTCGTTTGAAGAGCTGGACTCCGCGCGTCAGCACATGGCAGAGCGGGCGCGGCGCCTGGCCAGTCGCCTCGACGGCGTGGTGGCTGGTGGCGAGTCGCAGCCGCTGGAGCAGTGGATGGAGGAACTGTACCGCCGTGTCAGCGACCACCAGACCATGGGCAGCGTGGTGGGCGAACTGCGCGCCGCGCTGGCAGAGGCCGAGAAGGCCATGGACCAGTTTTTCCGCAATCCCGACGAGCCAACGGTTCTCACTCCCGTGCCCGCCAAGCTGAACCAGATGCGTGGCGTGCTATCTGTGATCGGGCTGGACCAGGCATCGCTGGCCGTGATGCGCATGCGCGACACGGTCGAGCGCCTGACGATCAACGATGTGGCACCGCAAGATCGCCACCAGGTGTTTGAGAAGCTCGGCAACAGTCTGGGGGCGCTGGGCTTTCTCGTTGACATGCTGAGTTACCAGCGCAACATGGCGCGCAAGCTGTTTGTGTACGACGAAGAGCAGGGCCAGTTGCGTCTTCTCATGGGGCGTGTGCCCGCGCAGGCGCTCGAGGACGCCGATGTTCCGGCTGACGTCGCGGCGAGCCCGGAGCACAGCGCCATGGCCGCGCCCGAGCCCAAGCCGGCCACGGCCACGCTGGCGGACGAAACGCAGCCGGCCATGCTGGCGGAATTCGACTTCTCGTTGGACAGCGTACCGGCTGCACCCGTGGGCGCCGAGTCCCTGTCGGCCATGGCCCAGGCGGAGCCCGAGCCAGCCGTTGAACCAAGCGCCGAAGCGGAGCCGATCCCGTCGCCCGTAGCCGCAGCGCCTGCCGCTGCGATGCCGCAAGACGAAACGGACGATACCGACGACGAACTGTTGCAAATCTTCCTGGAGGAAGCCCGCGAAGTTGTTGCCACGGGCATGGCGGCCATTGATGCACTGCATGCCGACCCAGGCAACCTCAGTGAACAGACCACCCTGCGCCGCGCGTTCCATACGCTCAAGGGCAGTTCACGCATGGTCGGGTTGAGCGACTATGGTGAAGCTGCCTGGTCCATGGAGCAGACGCTGAATGCCTGGCTTGCCGAGCAAAAGCCCATCAAAGAGCCCCTGCTGAACCTGTCTGGTGAGACGCTGAAGGCGTTTGGTCTCTGGGCGGACGATATTGCAGCCGGTGCGGGGGGGCACTGGGAAGTGCATCCCTTCCGGGTCTCTGCTGATGCCATGCGCCTGGACGGCACATGGGTTCCGCTGGCTCTGTCCGCTGCGGCGCCCGAGCACGCACCCGAGCCGAAGCCATTGGCACAGGTCGTTCAAGAGCCAGCCCAAGAGGTGGCCCAAGAGGCAGTTCAGGAAACGGCAGTTCAGGAAACCGTGGCCGAGACCGTCCATCCGGGCGAGCCCGCCTCGACGCCCGCCGAGCCTGCCCTGGAGCCAGCAGCCGGCGAGATTGAGTCAGCCAGCGAAGCCCAGACAACCGAGGGCGCTGCGCACCTTGAAGCGCCCACAATCACTTCGGCTCCTGATCTGCCGGGCGAGCCCGAACTCCCTGACGGGATGGAGGACGTACAGCAACCCGTCGCACAAGCGGCCGACGCAGACGCAGACGCAACGCTGCTTTTCGATCTGGTGCTGTCCGAGTCCGACGATGAGCCGGCACTGGACTTCGCGGACACCTTTGTCAGCGCAGAGCAGAAAGCGCAGCCGCAGGAGCCCGTGGATGCCCTCGAAGACCAGGACTTGCAGGAGGTGGACTTCGCGTTGTTCGAAGAGGTGCTGGAGAAGTCTGCACGGAGCGCGTCCCAGCCCCAGGCGCCTGTGGCAGACATGCCCGAGCCGCCGCCCCAGCACGAGGAAACCTTCTTCTTCGGCGCGGCCGATGGCAAGCCCGAGTTCATCCACGACACGGAAGAGCAAGAATCCGCACCCCACGCGCCTGTCCTGCCTGAGCCTGACTTTGCGGCCGATGCCAGATTGCAGCTTGACGCCGAGTGGCTGGTGCAGGAATCGCCGCTGGAAGAGTTGCCGCATCAGGAAGCGCTGCGGCAGGAAGCGCAGCCTGAAGAGTTGCCGACAGAGGCTACAGCGCTGCCGGAGGCCGTGGCCGGCCTGATGTCTGCACACGATGCGACGGCCGCCCAGGAGTCTGCGCAAGAGGAGCAGGCAGGGGATGAGCCCTTGCAAGAGATTCTGGTGGAGCCTGTCTCGCCCCAAGAAGCGCAAGAGCTGCAAGAAGCGCCCGCAATGGACATGCAGGCAACGCAAGCCCCCGCCGAGGCGATGCCCACGGATGAGGCGGTCAAGGTCATCGAGCACCTGCGCATTGGCCTGCCGCTCTACAACGTGTACCTGAATGAAGCCGATGAATGGTCGCGCCGACTGGTCACCACGCTGCAGGAATGGTCGCTGGAGCAGCACGAACCCCTGCCGGACACGGCCGTTGCGCTGGCCCATTCCCTGGCTGGCAGTTCGGCCACCGTGGGCTTTTCCGCCTTGTCGGAGATGGCGCGCACGCTGGAGCACACCTTGCAGCATGCGCAGCTGATGCCGCACAGCCCTCCCCATTTTGCGCAGGTTTTCAATGCCGCCGCGGATGACATTCGCCGGCTACTGCACCAGTTCGCAGCGGGCTTTCTCAAAGAGCCCAACTGCCAGTTGCTGGAGCAGCTGCAGGAAATTCTGCACACAGAGGTCTCCAGCGAGATGGCGCCGCTGGAAGGACCAGCGGATGCGCGGACGCCGTCTGAGGCGGCTGACGTTGTCACGGATGTCGATGCCTTGCTGGACATGCAGCAGCCCGCTGAAGCCGGACTGCCCGCGTTTGCGGCCCAGCCGCAAGGTGGCACCGCGCCCAGCCCGGTCGAGCTGCAGCAGGCGGCGGCCGGCGAAGACCGCGACAGCCACGTCGATCTGGCGATTGCCCGCGCCGTGGCGAGCACGCTGGACATGGATGACGATATCGATGCGATCGACGTCATCGATCCTGACCTCTTTCCGATTTTTGAGGAAGAAGCGCTGGAGCTGCTGCCCGCGCTGGGTACTGCCTTGCGCCAGTGGTCGGCGCGGCCGGACAACCTGAGCGCGCGTGGCGAACTGCTGCGCACTCTGCACACCCTGAAGGGTAGTGCGCGGCTGGCCGGCGCGATGCGCCTGGGTGAGATGGCCCACCGCATGGAATCTGCCGTGGAGCAGATCGACAAGGAAGCCGCCACTACAGCCGATATCGAGCCTCTGCTCGCAAGCCTCGATGGTCTGCAGGCCGGCTTTGATGCCCTGCGCACCATTGGCGCCCAGCCGCTGACCGAGCCCGTGGCCGTGTCGGCGCCTGCCGCGACTCGCCTGGCGGCGCAGGCCTCGGCAGATTCGGCCGCCGCACCAGCAGCAGCAAGCTGGGCGGTGCCCGCAGAGGTGCCGCGGGGTCGGGTTGCTGCGCCGGTCACATCCGTGCCGGTGCAGTTGCCGTCGGCGATCACGCCGCTGGCGCACCAGCGTGCTGCTGCAGGCCAGTCGGTACGCGTGCGTGCCCAGCTGCTGGACAGGCTGGTGAACCAGGCGGGCGAGGTGATGATCGCGCGATCGCGCCTGGATGCACGCATGTCGCAGCTGCGCGCCTCGCTCAGCGACCTGACAGGCAACCTGGAGCGACTGCGCCAGCAATTGCGCGACATCGAGCTGCAATCCGAGTCTCAGATGCAGTCGCGCCTGGCCTTGTCAAAGGACTCGGTGGCGGGCTTCGATCCGCTGGAGTTCGACCGCTTCACACGGGTGCAAGAGCTGACCCGCATGATGGCCGAGTCGGTCAACGACGTGGCCACGGTGCAGCGCAACATGCAGCGTGCCATGGAGGGCGCGGAAGACGATCTGATCGCCCAGGGGCGCCAGGCGCGCGAGTTGCAGCGCGACCTGCTGCGCACCCGCATGGTCGAGTTTGAGGGCATCTCCGAGCGTCTGTACGCCGTGGTGCGGCAGGCGTCCAAGGAGACCGGCAAGCAGATCAAGCTGGACATCTCAGGCGGCTTCATCGAGATGGACCGCGGCGTGCTCGATCGGATGACCCCGGCATTCGAGCACCTGCTGCGCAACTGCGTGGGGCACGGCATTGAGACGCCCGAGGCGCGTGCAAGCGCCGGCAAGTCTCCGGTGGGCGTCATCACGATTGAATTGCGCCAGGAGGGCAATGATGTCTCGGTGGAGTTCCGCGATGACGGCGCTGGCCTGGACACTACCCGCATCCATGCCAAGGCGGTGGCCCAGGGCCTGATTGCCCCGGACGCGCAGCTCAGCGACACGCAAGTCGCCAACCTTATCTTCATGCCCGGCTTCTCCACGGCCTCCGAAGTCACGGGCCTGTCGGGCCGCGGCATCGGCATGGACGTGGTGCGATCCGAGGTTCAGGCCCTTGGCGGCCGTATCGAAACCAGGACCGAAGCCGGCAAGGGTACGTCTTTTCGCCTGGTGCTGCCGCTGACAACGGCGGTGACGCAGGTGGTGATGCTGCGCGCGGGCAATCTGACGATAGGCGTGCCCGCCAGCCTGGTCGAGATCGTGCGTCGCAGCTCCAGCGAGCAGCTGGATGCCGCTTACGCCAGCCACAGCTTTGCTGACGGCGGCGAGCAACTGCCCTTCTACTGGGCGGGCGCGTTGCTGCAATCGTCGGCCTGCAGTACCGAGGTGGCGGGCAAGCATCGGCCGGTGGTGATTTTGCGTAGCGCATCGCAGCGCGTCGCCATCCACGTGGACGAAGTGCTGGGCAATCAGGAAGTCGTGGTCAAGAACCTGGGGCCGCAGTTGTCGCACCTGCCAGGGTTGGCGGGCATGTCGGTGCTCGCGTCCGGTGCGGTGGTGCTGATCTACAACCCTGTGGCCTTGGCGACGGTGTATGGCGAGCAGGTGCGCGGCGCAACCGTTGCACCTTCATCGGGCGCCTCTGCAGACACTGCCACGCTGGCGCAGGGCGGCGCGCCGGCTGCAGCGCTGGTGGCATCGGTAGCGGCGGTGCCCTTGATTCTGGTGGTGGACGACTCCATCACGGTGCGCCGCGTCACGCAGCGCCTGCTGCAGCGCGAAGGCTACCGGGTGGCGCTGGCGGCAGACGGCCTGCAGGCACTGGAGCGGCTGCAGGAAGAGCGGCCGGCGGTCGTGCTGTCGGACATCGAAATGCCGCGTATGGACGGCTTCGACCTGGCGCGCAATATCCGCTCGGACGCCGTGCTGCACGACCTGCCCATCATCATGATCACATCGCGCATCGCGCAAAAGCACCGTGAGCATGCGATGGAGCTGGGTGTGAACCACTACCTTGGCAAGCCTTACTCCGACGAGGAGCTGATGAGTCTGGTGCGTCACTACGCCAGCCTCACCGTCGACGCCTGAACGCGCTGACAGGGGTATGCGTGGCCGGGGGCGTGCCCCCCGGTTGGTTCGGATGTTGCCCGTAGAATCGCCACATGCCCGACGACTACGCGCCCATGAATCTGACGCACCACTTTCTGATCGCCATGCCAGGCCTGGAAGATGCGTCTTTCTCGCGCAGCGTGGTGTATGTGTGCGAACACAGCGAGCGTGGCGCTCTGGGCCTGATCATCAACAAACCCGCCGAGATCAACCTGCGGGGGCTGTTCGAGAAGGTGGATCTGACCCTGGGACGCGCGGATCTGCTGGACCAGCCCGTGTTTCGCGGCGGGCCTGTGCAGACCGAGCGCGGCTTCGTGCTGCACGATGCCATGCGCGGCACGCCGCAAGGCGGGCAGGCGGGGCGCCGCGAGGTGGCTACCGTTGATGAAGAGGGCGAGGCCGAGGGCGACGAGCCATCGTCCTACGCCTCCACCATGGCCATCGCGGGCGGGTTGGAAATGACCACATCCAAGGACGTGCTGGAGGCGCTGTCGCACGGCGCCGGGCCGCAGCGTGTGCTGGTGGCGCTGGGCTATTCGGCCTGGGGCGAGGGGCAGCTTGAATCCGAGCTGGCCGAAAACAGCTGGCTCACGGTGGGCGCAGACACCGCCGTCATCTTCGAAACCCCCGTGGTCGAGCGCTACGACCGTGCCCTGGGCCTGCTGGGGCTGCAGTCGTGGATGCTGTCGCGCGATGCGGGGCACGCATGAGCGGTCAGCCCGCTTCGCCCGTGGTTGCCGCGCATCTCCAGTCTTTTCTTGCTTTTGATTTCGGACTCAAGCGCACCGGCGTGGCTGTGGGCAACCGCATGCTGCGCACCGCCACGCCGCAGGGCACGATACGCGCCGAAGGCGACGCGCGCTTTGCTCAGGTGGCCGAGCGCATCCGCGAATGGCAGCCCGACGCCCTGGTGGTGGGCGTGCCGCTGCACCCCGACGGCGCACCGCACGAGAACACCGCCCGCGCCTTGCGCTTTGCGCGCCAGCTGCGCGGGCGCTTTGGTTTGCAGGTGTTCGAGGTGGACGAGCGCTACAGCACCACCGAGGCCCTGGCCGCCGGCGCGCAGGACGCAGATGCGGCGTCGGCGTGCATCATCCTGGAACAGTTTTTGAGGAGCCTTCCATGACTTCTGCTTCTGCCCCCGCACCGGCCGCAGCGCCGGGCGTTGCCCGCCCCGGCCACCTGATGCTGGATGCCGAGGCGCTGTACGCCGAGCTGCTGCGCGGCGTGCGCACGCTGCGCGAGCCCCACACCCATCTGGCGGGCGTTGCCTCCGGCGGCGCCTGGCTGGTCCAGCGGCTGCAGCGCGACCTGGGCCTGCCCGGCGACGCGGGCGTGCTGTCATCGGCCATGCACCGCGATGATTTTGCGCGGCGCGGCCTGGCCAGCAGCGCGCAGACCACGCTGCCGTTCGACGTGAACGGCGCCGACATCCTGGTGCTGGACGATGTGCTCTACACGGGCCGCACCATCCGCGCGGTGCTCAACGAGCTGTTCGACTACGGCCGCCCGGCGCGTGTACGCCTGGCGGTGCTGGTGGATCGCGGCGGGCGCGAGCTGCCCGTGGCCGCCGACTTTGCCGCCGCGCGCGTGACGCTACCGGCCACGCAGTCGCTGGCCCTGGCCCGCACCGAGTCCGGCGCATTCCATTTCGACGTCAAAGAGGTCTGACGGTGCTGTACAAGCGCAACCCCCAACTCAACCAGAACGGCGAGCTGATCCACCTGCTGTCGATCGAGGGCCTGCCCCGCGACATCGTCACGCA
>NZ_JBFWLZ010000001.1:28175-184036 GCF_050251835.1 Diaphorobacter sp.
GGCGCATTCCATTTCGACGTCAAAGAGGTCTGACGGTGCTGTACAAGCGCAACCCCCAACTCAACCAGAACGGCGAGCTGATCCACCTGCTGTCGATCGAGGGCCTGCCCCGCGACATCGTCACGCACATTCTGGACACCGCCGCCAACTTCACCAGTGTCAATGACCGCGAGGTCAAGAAGGTGCCGCTGCTGCGCGGCAAGAGCGTGTTCAACCTGTTCTTCGAAAACAGCACGCGCACGCGCACCACCTTCGAGATTGCCGCCAAGCGGCTGTCCGCCGACGTGTTCAACCTGGACATCGCCCGCAGCTCCACCGCCAAGGGCGAGACCCTGCTGGACACCATCGACAACCTGAGCGCCATGGCCGCCGACGTCTTCGTCGTGCGCCACAGCGAATCGGGCGCGCCCTACCTCATCGCGGGGCATGTGGCGCCGCATGTGCACGTGATCAACGCCGGCGACGGCCGCCATGCGCACCCCACGCAGGGGCTGCTGGACATGTACACCATCCGGCACTACAAGAAGGATTTCTCCAACCTCACGGTGGCCATCGTGGGCGACGTGCTGCACTCGCGCGTGGCGCGCTCGGACATCCACGCCCTCACCACCCTGGGCGCGGCCGAGGTGCGCGTGGTGGGCCCGCGCACGCTGGTGCCGTCCGACATGGCGCAGATGGGCGTGCGCGTGTTCCACAACCTGGAAGAAGGCATCCGCGACTGCGACGTGGTCATCACGCTGCGCCTGCAAAACGAGCGCATGAGCGGCGCGCTGCTGCCGTCCAGCCAGGAATATTTCAAAAGCTTCGGCCTGACGCCCGAGCGCCTGCGCTGGGCCAAGCCCGACGCCATCGTCATGCACCCCGGCCCCATCAACCGCGGCGTGGAAATCGACTCGGCCGTGGTGGACGGCCCGCAGGCGGTGATCCTGCCGCAGGTGACGTTTGGCATTGCCGTGCGCATGGCGGTCATGTCCATCGTGGCCGGGAATGAAGCATGACCCCCCTGAGTCGCTTCGCGCCTTCCCCCCAGGGGGACGCCGCCAGTAGCCCGGCAAAGCCGGCTCCACGGTGGCCGCTGGCGTGGGGCGTGCCCAAGCATGTGCCGCGTCACTCAGATGACTTTTTTGCTATTGTATCGATAGCTGTTAGCGCTTATGGGACGGGCGCTGACGGCCAATTTGGCTTGAAACCATGAAAATCCTCATCCAGAACGGCCGCGTCATCGACCCCGCCAGCGGCCTCGACCAGGTGTGCAACGTGGCGGTGGCGGCGGGCCGCATCATCGCGGTGGGCAGCGAGCCCAAAGACTTCGCGCCCGGCCGCGTGATCGACGCCAGCGGCTGCATCGTGCTGCCGGGTCTGGTGGACCTGGCGGCGCGCCTGCGCGAGCCCGGGCACGAGCACGAAGGCATGCTCGAATCCGAGATGGCGGCGGCGGTCGCCGGGGGCATTACCAGCCTGGTGTGCCCGCCCGACACCGACCCGGTGCTCGACGAGCCCGGTCTGGTGCAGATGCTGAAGTTCCGTGCTGAAAAGCTGCACCAGGCGCGGCTCTTTCCGCTGGGCGCGCTCACGCGCAGTCTGGCGGGCGAGGTGCTGACCGAGATGGCCGAGCTGACCGAATCCGGCTGCGTGGGCTTTGGCCAGGCGGATGTGCCGCTGGCCAGCACCCAGGTGCTGCAGCGTGCGCTGCAATACGCCGCCACCTACGGCTACACCGTCTGGCTGCGCCCGCAAGAGCTGCACCTGGGCCGCGGCGTGGCCGCCAGTGGCGCGCTGGCCACGCGCATGGGCCTGCCCGGCATCCCCGTGGCGGCCGAGACGATTGCGCTGCACACCATCTTCGAGCTGCTCAAGACCACCGGCGCGCGCGTGCACCTGTGCCGCCTGTCCAGCAGCGCAGGGGTGGATCTGGTGCGGCGCGCCAAGGCCGACGGCCTGCCCGTGACCTGCGACGTGAGCATCAACTCGCTGATGCTCACCGAGGTGGACATCGGCTACTTCGACAGCCGCGCCCGCCTCATGCCGCCGCTGCGCCAGCAGCGCGACCGCGATGCGCTGGCCGCGGCGCTGCTCGACGGCACCATCGATGCGCTGGTCTCCGACCACACACCGGTGGATGAAGACGCCAAGGCCCTGCCGTTTGCCGAGGCCGAGCCCGGCGCGACCGGGCTGGAGCTGCTCCTGTCCGTGGCCCTGAAGTGGTCGCAGGAAGGCGGCGCGCCTTTGCCACGCGCGCTGGCCTGCGTGACGTCGGAACCCGCGCGCGTGCTGGGCGCGGCGCTGGGCACGCTGCAGGCCAGCGTGGGCCGCCTTGCCGTGGGCGGCGTGGCGGATCTGTGCGTGCTTGACCCGGCCGGGCACTGGACGGTGCAGGCCGACGCGCTGACCAGCCAGGGCAAGCACACGCCGTTCTCGTCCTACGAGCTGCCTGGCCGCGTGCGCTGCACGCTGGTGGGCGGGCAAGTCGCCTTCGAGCGCGTCTGATACCAACGCGCAAAGGCTGCAAACCCATGCTGCGTCCGATGCGAGCAAGCTGGCGCGTGCTGCGCCTGGTGGCCCATGTGATCCAGGGCCTGGTGGTGGTGGCGGTACGCTTTCCGCGCCTGTCTGCAGACCAGCAGCAGGCCCGGGTGCAGGCCTGGGCGCTGGGCTTGCTGGCCTGCGCGGGCGTTCATCTGGAAGTGCGCGGCACGCCCCCGCGCCAGGGGCCCACGCTGCTGGTGTCCAACCACCTGTCGTGGCTGGACATTCCGGTGCTGCATGCGGCGCGCTACTGCCGCTTTGTGTCCAAATCCGATGTGCGCGACTGGCCCCTGGTGGGCACGCTGGCCACGGCTGCCGGCACGCTGTACATCGAGCGCTCAAATCGCCGCGACGCGCTGCGCATGGTGGGCAACATGAGCGACGCCCTCAAGCGCGGCGAGGTGCTGGCCGTGTTCCCCGAGGGCACCACGGGCGACGGGCGCACGCTGCTGCCCTTCCACGCCAATTTGTTGCAGGCAGCACTGACGGCCGATGCCCCCGTGCAGCCCATGGGGCTGCGCTTTGTGGATCGCGCCAGCGGCGCCACCACCCACGCGGCCAGTTTCATCGGAGACGAAACCCTGGTGGGCTCGATCTGGCGCACCCTCACGGCGCCGCCCATCACGGCCGTCGTGCACTTTGGCACCCCCGAGCACGCCCAGGGCCGTGACCGTCACACCTGGAGCGAGCACCTGCACGGCGCGGTCGATGCCTTGCGGCAGCGGTGATTGCTGGCAATCATTACTATCAAAAAAATAGCTGCCAGCGCTTATAAGTAAAGGGCTGGAGGCAAAAAGAGTGTGTATTGCCTGCGCGCAGTCACTCGCGCGCAAAGGTGACCACATGGTCCACCTGCGGGCGGATGCCGATCCAGTCGCCCATGGCGTGGTCGTGGTGGCTGGGTACATGGGCCATCACCTGCAGGCCGCCCGCCAGCTCCAGCGTGTACAGAAATTCAGACCCGCGAAACGCCTTGCGCACGATGCGCGCGCGCACCGGCGCGGAGTCGTCGTGCACCACGTCGTCGGCGCGCAGCAGCACGTCGCATTCGCCGCCGGGGTAGCTGGACGGCAGCAGGCAGCCGTCCGCGTCCATCAGGTCGCCCAGGGCGGTGCGCGCCACCACCTGATCGCCCTGGCGCACCAGCGTGGCGGGTGCAAACACGCCATGCCCGATGAAGTCGGCCACGAAGCGCGTGGCCGGGCGGTGGTAGAGCGCATAGGCGTCGTCCCACTGGTGCAGGTGGCCGCCGTCCAGCACGCCGATGCGGTCGCCGATGGCAAAAGCCTCCAGCTGATCGTGCGTGACGAACAGCGCCGTGGCGCCTGCGGCCTTGAGGATGGTGCGCACCTCGTGCGCCAGGCGCTCGCGCAAGTCCACGTCCAGATTGGAAAACGGCTCGTCCAGCAGCATCAGCCGCGGGCGTGGCGCCAGCGCCCGCGCCAGCGCCACGCGCTGCTGCTGGCCGCCCGACAGCTCGTGCGGAAAGCGCGACTCGCTGCCCTCCAGCCCCACCAGGGCCAGCGCCTCGCGCACGCGCTGGTCTTGCTCGGGGCGGGGCAGGGTGTGGATGCCAAAGGCCACGTTGCGCCCCACGTTCAGGTGCGGAAACAGCGCGTAGTCCTGAAACACCATGCCGATGCGCCGCTGCTCGGGCGGCACGCTGTGCCCGGGCGTGCCCACCACCTCGCCGCCCAGGCGGATGGTGCCGCCCGTCAGAGGCTCCAGCCCGGCCACGGCCCGCAGCAATGTGGTCTTGCCGCAGCCCGACGGGCCGATCAGCACGCCAATCTCGCCGGCCGCCAGGCCCAGCGTGACGCCGTGCACGGCGGCCTGCGCGCGGTTGGCGTACCGCACATTCAATTGGGAGACTTCCAAAAACATGACGCTATTCTAGGAGCACTAAAATCATTCGCATTTGCATCCCAGCCGCCAACATCCGGCGGCGCACGTGGCGGATGCTTTTTTTTATCGCCTTGCCATCTTTCGCCCGGGGCCATCCCTTGCACCATATTCACCGCGCGCTGCGTTCCGTTCCTTTGATCGTGCTGGCACTGCTGCTGGCCCTGCCCGTGCTGGCGGTGCTGGGCGCGTGGCTGCCGTGGGGCGAGGGGGGCGCGCAGTCGGCGGCCATCCTGCGCGAGATGGCCGCCACCGTGCTGCCGGACTATCTGTGGACCACGCTGTGGCTGAGCGTGGCCGTGGCAGTGGGCGCGGCCCTGGTGGGCACGGCCTGCGCGGCGGCGGTCACGCTGTTTGATTTTGCGGGCCGGCGCCATCTGGAATGGCTGCTGCTGCTGCCCCTGGCCATGCCAGCCTACGTGACGGCCTACGCCTATACCGACTTTTTGCAGTTCAGCGGCCCGCTGCAGATGTGGCTGCGCGCCACCTTCGGGCTGGAAGGCCGCCTGCTGCCCGAGGTGCGCAGTCTGGGCGGCGCGGTGTGGGTGTTCATCTTTTCGCTCTATCCCTACGTGTATCTGCTGGCGCGCACGGCGCTGGGCGAGCGCGCCGCGCACCTGATGGAGGCGGCGCGCCTGCTGGGCGCATCGCCTGCGCGGCGCATCCGCAGCGTGGCGTTGCCGCTGGCGCGCCCTGCCGTGGCGGCGGGCGTAGCGCTGGTGCTGATGGAGACGCTGGCCGACTTCGGCGTGGCGGCGTACTTCGGCATCCAGACCTTCACCACCGGGATCTACAAGGCCTGGCTGTCCATGGACAACCGCTTGGCCGCGGCCCAGCTGGCCACCTTCTTGCTGGCACTGGTGCTGGTGCTGCTGCAACTGGAGCTGCGCGCGCAGCGCCGCATGCGCTTTGCCACGGGCGGCGTGGGCCGCGCCGGGTCTGCCGACGCGCAGCCCACGCGGCTGCAGGGCGCTGGCGCCGTGGCGGCGTGGCTGGTGTGCGCGCTGCCGGTGCTGATGGGCTTCGTGGCGCCGGTGCTGTTCATGCTGCGCCCACTGGTGGCCGACTGGCAGGTGCTGCCCTGGTCGCGCTTTGTGGAATGGGCGATCAACAGTGTGCGGCTGGGCGGCATCACCGCGGTGCTGGCGGTGGCTATTGCGCTGGTGCTGGCGTTTGCCGTGCGCCGGCGGCGCGACGCGCTCACGCGCGGCGTGGTGCAGCTGGTCAGCCTGGGCTATGCCGTGCCCGGCGCGGTGATCGTGGTGGGGCTGCTGCTGCCCGTGGGCTGGCTGCAGGCGGCGGCGCCCGGCTGGGGGTTGCCGGCCATCATCATGGCTACGGCCGTGGGCATCGTCTGGGCCTACCTGGTGCGGTTTTGCGCCGTGGCGCTGCAGTCGGTGCAAAGCGGCTATGCGCGCATTGCGCCCAGCCTGGACGATTCGGCGCGCATGCTGGGCGTGGGCAGCTTCGGGCTGATGGCGCGCGTGCACTGGCCGCTGCTCAAACGATCCACCGCCGCAGCGGCGCTGCTGGTGTTTGTCGATGTGATGAAGGAACTGCCCGCCACCATGGTGCTGCGCCCCTTCAACAGCGACACCCTGGCCGTGGTGGCCTACCAACTGGCGCGCGACGAGCGCCTGGGCGAGGCTGCATTGCCCTCGCTGGCGCTGGTGGCCGTAGGGCTGGTGCCGGTAATTTTGCTCAGCCGCACGCTGCGCGCCTCCTCGCGCTGACCCTTGCGCTGCCGGGCGTGGCGCGCCCGTTGTTTGCGCGGCCTACACTGCGGCGCATGACAGCCAAAGCCGACATCACCATCTACCACAACGCCCGCTGCAGCAACTCGCGCGGCGCCCTGGCGCTGCTGCGCGAACGCGGCATCGAGCCTGCCATCGTGGACTACATTGCCCAGCCGCTGGACGCGGCGCAGCTTGCCGCCCTGGTTGCACGCCTGGGCGTGCCCGTGCGTGAGCTGATGCGCACCAAAGAAGCCGCCTACACCCAGCTGGGCCTGGCCGACCCGGCGCGCACCGACGCCGAGCTGATCGCCGCCATCGCCGCGCACCCGGTGCTGCTCAACCGCCCCATCGTCACCACGCCGCGCGGCGCGCTGCTGTGCCGCCCGCCCGAGCGTGTGCTGGAGCTGATACAGGCGGTTGGATGAAAATGAACTAAAGCCTTTGAATAAAAGCGCTAATAGCTATTAAAGAAGTAGCAATTGGCGAGTATTTTGTACGTAAAGACACATTTTGGTCATATTCGTCAAGGCAAGACACATACTGTTTCTCTTGTGTCGGTTTATGCGCTATCACAAGTGCGCCCGTTCTCTTTGACTTGCCGCAAATGAGTGCCTCCCTAGAATCTAGGGTATTTGCTAGGTGCCGCTGCCTTGGCGGCTCGTGGGCTGGAATCGAAGGACGGACGAATGGATAGCACGCAGCAGTGCCTTGAGGTTGCGGGATTTGGCGTGGCATTCGGCGCCAGGATGGTGTTGGCGGATCTGGATTTTTCACTGCCTCGCGGCAGCGTCACCGCGTTGCTGGGGCCGTCGGGCTCGGGCAAGTCGGCGTTGCTGCGCACGTTGGCCGGGCTGCACGAGGGACATCCGCGCTTTAGCAGATGGGGAACCGTGACCTACGACGGTCGCCCGTTCGGCCAAGGGTCTCGTCCGGGGCTGGTGCAGCAGGGCGCGCATGTCATGAGCTCCACTGTGCTTGATGCGCTCGCCGGGCCGGTGCGTGAGTCGCTGCGACTGTCGCCCCTGGAGCTGCGCGAGTGGTGCGCCAGCCTTGTGCGCCGCATGGGCGTACCCGAGCTGGCGCTGGCACTGGATGGCATGGTGTTCGACCAGCCTCCACTGCTGCAGCGGGCCGTGGCTATCTTGCGCGAGGCAGCTTGCGAGCCTGCCTTGCTGATGGTGGACGAGCCCACCTCCAATTTGCCGGACTACGACGCCCATGTGCTGCTGGAGCTGCTGCGCGAGGTGGCCCGCACCAGCACCCTGCTGGTGGTGCTGCACAACCAGCGTCAAGCTGCGCAACTGGCGGATCGCATGGTGCTGCTGGCCGGAGGGCGCATCCAGGAGGCTCGGGCCATGGAGGACTTCCTGAGTGCGCCGCAGTCCGCGGCGGGCATGCAGTTCGTGCGCACCGGCAGCTGCTCGGTGCCTTCGCTCGATGCCGACCCCGACTGCCTGGCCGACGACGTGGCCCCGCCGCCCGCCCCGCGGCATGTGCCCGCCAGCGTGCTGCAGGCCGTGGCCGAGGCCAAGACCGCATCCGCGGCTGTTTCCAGCGCCATGCTGCCGCCCTCCGAGCAGCCCGTGAACGCCCCTCTGGGCTTTGCCTGGCTGGAGCCTGGCCGCATTGCAGGCGCTCCGCTGCCGGGCGCGGTGAACGACATCCACCATGACCTCGTGGCGCTCAAGCGCATGGGTATTACCCAGCTCATCACCCTGACGGAGCGGGACTTGCCCGGCGACGTGCTGCGCCAGCACGGCTTGGCCAACCTGCATCTACCCATCTACGACCATGAAGTGCCCACCCTTGCGCAAATCTCGATGCTGCTCAAGCGCATGGAGGGGCTGATCCAACGCGGAGAAGTGCTGGCGGTGCATTGCCTGGCAGGGCGGGGGCGCACCGGCGTCGTCCTGGCTGCGTGGTGGGTACGGGCAGGGCTGACCGCGCCAGAGGCACTGCGCCGGGTGCGCTTGATCGACCCGCGCTATGTGCAGAACGCCGAGCAGGAAGCCTTCCTGCAGAGCTATGAAAACATGATCTTGCAGAAGATTGTGTGATCCCCACGACCCAAAATGGAGGAATTGCCCGATGAGTTTCGACAATGCATTGAACCAGGCAGCCAGCACGGTGCCCGAGTGCGTGGCCGCAGGCTATGTGGACATATCGTCCGGCATGCTGCTGGCGCTCAAGACCGTGGATTCGCACCCTCAGCAAGTCATTGATCTGTTGGCCGCAGCCACAGCCGACATGTTTGCCGGCCCCAACGTGAGCATGATTGAGCGTCTGTTCAAGAAGGCGCGCGGGCTGCAGGATGACGGCTTTCACTATTTCCAGGAAGTCATCGTCAATAGCGAGAACCTGATCCACGTGTTCTTGCGCGGCAAAATCAATCCCGATTACGTAGCTGTTTTCGTATGCCGTAAAACCGCCAATCTGGGCATGGCCCTGACCAAAGCGCGTCTCGCCCTGCCCACGCTGGAATCCGCGTTTTGACTCTTTTGGCGACACATTGGCCCCAGTGCACACTCTGTAAGCGCTGAAAGCGGCTGTGCAGGCAACCACCAGTTTTTGCAAGTGGTGGTTGCCGTTATGCTTTACGCCATGCCGCGTCGCCCGCGTAAGCATTGCAATCCATTCCCTTCTGGCAGTGGCGTGGGAGTCTCTGCATGATCCGCGCTACCGTGCTCTCGGGCCTGGGCCATGCGGTTTTTGTGGCCGTGGGCCTGCTGGTCTATGTGATGACCACGCGCATCGGGCACCAGCGCCGCCACCCGTCGGCCGCGGTGGGCTGGGTGCTGGGCATCGTGGCTTTTCCGTATCTGTTTGTGCCGCTGTTCTTGCTGTTTGGCACGCGCAAGCTGGCGAGGCCCGTGCGCCATGCCAGTGCCCCGGCGCAGGCATGGCCCGGCGAGGGCCCGCCCTGGGCCACGCGGCTGCTGGCCAGCATGGAGCTGGCGCCCGCTGTGCGCAACCACAGCATCGTGATGCATGCCGATGGCGGCCAGGCGCTGCAGGGCTTGCTGGCCACCATCGCGTCGGCACGCCAGCGGCTGGACGTTTGCACCTACATCCTGGCGCACGACGAAGTCGGCGACCAGGTGGCCCAGGCAATGCTGCAATGCGTGCGCCGCGGTGTGACGGTGCGCCTGCTGGTGGACGCCATAGGCAGCCTGCGCACGCCCCCGCGCATGCTGCGCGCGCTGCGCCGCCAGGGCGTGCAGGTGCGCCGCTTCATGCCGCTGCTGCACAACCCGCTGCACGGGCGCACCAACCTGCGCAACCACCGCAAGCTGGCCGTGGCCGACGGCCAGCGCCTTTGGAGCGGCGGGCGCAACCTGGCCAGCGAATATTTTGAGGGCCGCCCAGGCCAGCCTGCCTGGGTGGACTTGAGCTACGAAATCCACGGATCGCTGGCCGCGCAGGCGCAGGCCCGCTTTGCCACCGACTGGCGCGTGGCCAGCGGCATTCGGCTGCGCAAAGGCCAGCGGCTGCGCGCCCCGCATGCCCAGCCCGCCCCGCCAGCCACTGGCCCGCTGGCGCAGTGGCTGCCCAGCGGCCCCGACCATGCCGACGACACCGTGCACGCGCTGCTGCTGGCTGCGGCCTACCACGCGCAGCGGCGCATCGTGGCCGTCACGCCGTACTTTGTGCCCGATGACGCGCTGCTGGACGCCTGGTGCCTGGCCTGCCGCCGCGGCGTGCAGGTCAGCCTGCTGGTGCCTGCGTGCTCCAACCACTGGCTGGCCGACACCGCGCGCGAACGTGCGTTGCGCGAGCTGACCGCCGCGGGCGCGCAGGTCTGGCTGTCGCCCGCCATGGTGCACGCCAAGGCCGTGTTGATTGATGACGACCTGGCCCTGGCCGGGTCGCTCAACCTGGACGCGCGCAGCCTGTTCCTGAACTACGAGGCCATGACCGCGTTCTACGACCCGCAGCAGCTGCACTGGATGTCAGAGTGGAGCGCCCAGCTGATTGCCGCCGCCCACCCGTATGCCGCGCGCCGCCCGTCGTGGGGGCGCGACATCCTGGAAGGGGTAGTGCGGGCCGTGGGCTTTCAGCTGTAGCCCGGGCGCAAAAAAAAAAAACCGCACGGTGCTGCCAGCGTGCGGCTTTGCGGATAGCCAGATGGTCCCCCCGACAGGAATCGAACCTGTATCTAGCGCTTAGGAGGCGCTCGTTCTATCCATTGAACTACGGGGAGGAGAGCACACGATTGTAAGGGCGCGGTCTGAGCTATTTCTTGCTACTGTTGTGATAGCTTCTGGCGCTTGATGCGCAAGCGCTGCAGGGCATTTTGACCATTGGTCAGTCGTAGCGCACCGTGTAGATCAGGTCCACCGCGCTTTGCATGCCGGTCTGGCCGCGCAGCGTGAGGTTGCGCGACAGGTCGTAGAAGATGTACAGCGTGCCGAGCACCCCGGCCAGGCTGCGTTCATAGCTCACGTACAGGTCTTTGGACAGGCGCTTGCCCAGGGTGAGGGCGGCGGCGCTGGCGTCTTCGCCGGCGCCCGGGCCTTTGAAGCCGATTTCATCCAGACCCAGGCCGCGGGCGATGCCGCTGGTGATGCCCTCTGCGCCGCCGCCCGTGCTGCGGCCCAGCAGGGTCAGGGCGGCTTGCTGCAGCAGCGCGGCCTCGGCGCCGCCGCCGGCGCCGCTGCGGCCCAGCACCACCCACGACAGTTTTTCGGCATCGGGCAGGTCGGGGTCGGCCCACAGGCGCACGCGCGGGCGCTGGGCCGTGCCGGTGACCTGCACGCCGGCACGCACGCTGATGTTGGGGCGGATGGCCAGCACGTCCAGCGCCGGGTTGTCGTAGGGGCCGTTGAAGCGCAGCAGGCCGCTTTCGACGTCCAGCGCCTGGCCCCAGGCGCGGTAGCGGCCCTGCACGGTGCGCACCTCACCGGTCACGCGCGGCGCGGCGCCGGTGGCGGCGTTGCTGCGAATGTCCAGCTGCCCGGCCAGGCGGGTGGTGATGCCGTGGCCCTGCAGTGCGAAGTCGTCGCCCAGGTCCAGGGTGATGGCGATGTCGGGCGGGCGGGCTGCCCGCACCTGGCCGACTGCCTGGGTTTGACGGGTTTTCTGGGCGTCGCGCGCGGCCTGGGCGGCGGCTTGCCGGTCCAGTGCGGCCGATCGCACGACCACGTCGCTGCCCAGCGTGGGCGCGCCGGCCTCGGGCAGGATGATGGTGGCGCGGTCGGTGGTCAGCTGGCCGCGCAGCGTCAATTGCCCGCCTTGCAGCCGCGCCGTCAGGTCGCCCGACACGCTCAGCTGCCGGTCGGCGCGCGCCAGCACCTGTAGTGCCTGCGCTTTGGCGCGCAGGTCCATCGCGATGCCCGACCCGCCAGACCCGCCAGCGCCGGCCGCAGCGCCCCAGGTGACGGTGCCGCTGCCGGTCAGCAGGCCGCCGTCCTGCGGCGCGGCCGTGCGGTTGCCGCTCAAGCCTGCGATGCGCGCGCGGCTGCCCGGGCCGCCGTGCACGCGCAGCTCGGTGATCGTGAGTTGCTCGCCCTGCAGCGTGGCGCGCAGGCGGCCGTCTTGCAGGTCCACGCCGTCCAGCACCGAGCGCACGGCGAATTGGTCCGCCGCCAGCTGGCCGCTCCACAGCGGCGCGGCGCGGGTGCCGGACAGGCGCACGTCGGCGTCCAAGGTGCCGCGCACGCGCCAGCCCGGCGGCGCCAGGGCAGACCATACGCCCACGTCCGGCAGTCTGGCGCGCACCGTGGCGGCCAGCGGCGCGTCGTCGGGCCAGGCCCAGGCGCTGCCCGTGCCACCCGTGCGGGCCAGGCTGGTGCTGCCCTCGGCCTGCACGCGGCCAGCGCGCTCGCTGTCCCAGTCCAGCCGGGCGCGCAGGCTGTCGCCGTCGGCGGTGAGTGTGAGTTCAGCCCCGCGCAGGCCGGCGGCAGAGTCCGCGCCGGCCGCTGGCACCTGCGCACCCACCTTTGCCCCCGCCCGCACACCCTGGCCGCTGCTGCTGTGCACCGTGGTGGCGGGCGCGGCATTGCCGATCAGCATACGCAGATCGCCGCTGCTGCGCCGCAGGCCGGCGCGCACGCGCAGGCGCTCGCCGGTGTCGATGTCCCAATGGCCGTCCATCACCAGGTTGCCGGCCAGGCCCAGGCGGGCCAGGGCGCCCTGGCCGTCCATCTGCCAGGCGTTGGCCCAGTCCAGCGGCAGGCCCAGCAGCTCGCCCTGGCTGCGCAGCTGCGCGGCGCCTTGCGGGCTTTGTGCGTAGCGCAGCGCTTGCCAGCGCAGCCGCACGTCGCCAGGCTGGGGGCCGCTGACGGTGATCTGGCCGGCTTCGGCTTCCAGCACCGTTTGCTGCGACTGCGGCGCCTGTTGCAGGCGCAGGTCCAGCGGCTGTGCCAGGCGCAGCGTCCACGGGCCGGGCTGGCCGGCGGGCTGGGCTTGCACCTGCAGCGTATCCACCTGCGCCTGCCACCGGCCCGCGCCCTGGCTGCCAGCGCGGGCCCGCAGCTGCAGCCGCGCCTGGTGGGCGGGCGCGGCGCCGTAGCGCAGGGCGCCGTCCCACTCCAGCGTGGCCTGCGTCAGCGATCCGCGCAGTTGCGCCGTGGTGCCTTGCAGCGTCAGCGTGAACGGGCCTGCGGTCGTGGGCAGGGCTTTTGCGGGGGGCGTTGCATCGTTTTTTCGGGCGCCCGTCTGCCTGCCCGTCTGCGCGCCCTGGTTGATCTGCAGCCGCGGGGCGCTCAGCTGCGCCTGCAGCTCGAAGCGGCCCGCGCCCCGCGCCGCGCTGGCGGTGCCTGCGGCCAGGCCTGCTGACTGCAGCTGGCGCTGCAGGTCTTGCCAGCCACCGCTCCACCGGGCGTCCAGAGCGGCGTTGCCGTCCAGGCTCCAGCGGGCCAGCGCGGTGTCCAGACCCGCCAGGCCGGGCAGGCGGGCCAGGCCTTGCAGCCAGCGCTGGGTGCGCTGCGCGTCGGCCAGGCGCAGGCTCAGCGTGCCCTGGCCGCTGGCAGTCGCCACCTGGCCATCCAGTTGTGCCGTGGCGCCGGGCAGCGCGGCCTGCAGCCGGCCCTGCAGCGCCGGCCCTGCGGTGTCGATGCGCAGCGCCTGCGCACTGACGCGGGCCTGCAGCGCGTCGATCTGCAGGCGGGTGATGTCGATGCGCTCGCCCTGCCACTGGCCCTGCACGGCCAGTTGATCCAGGCGCAGCGGCGTGCCGGCTTGGGCTGTGGGGGCGGGCGCGCGGGCGGCTGCGCGCAAATCGGCGGCAAAGTGCACGGCGCTGGCGCCTGGGCCGCCGCGGCTTTCGGCGCTGGCGGTGCCGCTGACGGGTGCGGCCGCCAGCTGGCTGTGCAGCGCCGCGGGGTTGATTGCGCGCACTGCGGCCTGCCCTTGCAGCGCCTGCGTGGCGGGCGTGTAGGCACCCTGCAGCGTGATGCTGCCGCCGCCGGCCTGCAGCGTGGCCTGGGGCAGCGTCCATTGCCGGCCGTCGAAGCGGGCCTGCGCCTGCACAGCGGCGATGGGCAGGCGCTGCCTATCCCAGGGGCCGGGCAGGGCGTTGGTCAGTGCCGCCTGCATGCGCCAGCCGCGCAAGGTGCCAGACGTGCTGCCGGTTTCGCTACCGGTTTCGCTGCCGGTTTCGCCGTCGGGTGCGGGCTCCAGGCTGGCGTGGCCGCTCAGCCGCGTGGCGGGCGCCTGCGGCCACAGCGTTGCCAGGTCAAGCCCTCGCAGATCGGCCGCAGCCTGCAGCAGGGGCTGGCTGGCCCAGGGGGCGATGTGGGCCTGCAGATCTACATGCAGGTCGTTGCGCGGGTCGGTTTGCGGGTCGGCTTGTGGGTGGGCCTCTGGGCGTGCTTGCGGGGGCAGGTGGTCGGGCAGCGGCTGCTCTTGGGCTCCCTTGTCTTGGCCCGTGAGCTGGCGGGCGATGCTGCCCGTCAGCTGCAGGCGCGCGTCTGCCGTGGCCAGGGTGCCCTGAACGCGGGCCTGCGCGCGGGCCTGCAGCGGCTGCGCGTTGCCGGGCACGGGTGTGTGCAGCGTGCCGTCCAGCGTGGCCGACAGTGCCATGGGCGCCGCGCCCTGCAGCGTGGCCTGCAGGGCGTAGCGCCCCTGGGCCAGCGAGACCTGGTCCACGGCCAAGTGGTGCCGGTCGCCGTCGTAGCGGTAGCTGCCGGCCAGGCCGTCGATGGTGACCAGGCTGGCCGCGGCCCAGGTGAGGCGGTCCACGCGAAACGGCAGATCAATGCGCAGCGGCAGCACCAGTGACTGCAGGGGCTGCGCAGGCGCGTCGGGTTGTGGCGCCGGCCCGGCCTGCGGGGTGATCAGCACCTGCGCGGCATGCACCTCGCCCAGGCGCAGCTGGCGCTGCAGCAGCGGCGCCAGGCTCCAGGCGATGCGGGCGTCCTGCACCTGCACGGCCAGCGTGGGGCTGCTCCAGCGCAGCCAGCCGATGCGCCCGCCCGCGCGCAGCGAGCCGGTCACGTCGCGGCTTTCAAGCTGTTGACCTTCGGGCATATAGCGCGCCGCCTGCTGCAGCGCCGTGGCCAGCGAGGTGCCGGTGCCTGCCCACCACCACAGTCCGCCCAGCAGCGCCAGCGCCGCCAGCATCAGGGTGGCGGCCAGGCGCGCCAGCACGCCCAGGGCGCGGCGGGCGCGGCCTTTGCCCGGCGGCTGCGGGCGGGGCGTGGCGGCTGCGGCGTAGGGATGGGGGTTGGCGGGATGCGGCACGTTGATTCAAAAACAATAGCAGCCAGCGCTTTTTAATAAGGGGCTGGAGGCATTTTCATGTCCATCAAAAGGTGTAACCCAGGCGCAGGTGCAGGCGCAGCTGGCGGGACTGCAGGCCGTAGGCCAGGTCGGCCTGCAGCGGCCCCACGGGGCTGCGCCAGCGCAGGCCGGCGCCTACGCCCACGCGTGCGTTCAGCTCGCGTGCCTTGTCGGCGACGGCACCGGCGTCGATGAACAGGGCACTTTCAAAGTCGGTGCGGTTGCCGCGCACGGTGACGGGGCGCTGCCACTCCATGCTGCCCACGGCCATGTAGCGCCCGCCGAAGAGTTTGCCCGCGTCGTCGCGCGCGCCAATGCCGCGGTAGCTGTAGCCGCGCACGGTGGTGTCGCCGCCGGTCAGAAACAGCTGGGTGACGGGGATGTCTGCGCCATCCTGCGCCAGCACGGCGCCGCCTTCCAGGCGCAGCGACAGGCGGCTGTTGCGGCGCACGTTGCCGCCCAGCTCGATCCGGCCCAGCCCAATGAAGGACTGCCAGCGCAGCAGCGCGCGCAGGAATGGGTCGCGCCCCGCCCGCAGCGTGGTGCCTGCGCCCAGCTCGGCCGCCAGGCCCCAGCCGCGCGTGGGGTTGGTGTTGTTGTTGAAGTAGCGCCCCGTCCAGCCGAAGTTGGCGCTGAGGGCGCCGCTGGATGGTGGCGCGCCGTCGCCGCGGCTTTTGGCGGTGTCGTGCTGCACGAAGTAGCTGCGGTCGATGTGGTCGCCGCTTTCGGTGCGCCCGGCGCGCACGCGGGTGCTGTCCACGTCAAAGCTGCCCGTGGCCTCGCGCTGCAGTTGCACGCCGGTGAACCAGCGCCAGCCGTCCTCGCCGGGCAGGGCGGTCCAGTCGGTGGCCAGCCGCCGGCGCGTGTTGTCCGTCTGCGCGTGGCTCACGGCGCGCCAGCCCAGGCCGGGCAGGCGGTTGTGGATATGGTCCAGGCTCAGGCGTGCGCCGCTGTCGGTGGAGAGGCCCACGCCAAACACCGCCTTTTGCAGCGGCGCATCGCGCACCTGGGCGATGACGGGGGCGGCCTGCGGGTCAGGGTGGTCGGTGTCCAGCGTGAGGAATACCGCGTCGTAGTAGCCGCTGGCGGCCAGGCGCTGCTGGGTGTCGAGCAGGCGGGTCTCGGTGTAGTCCTCGCCCGTGGGCAGGCGGGCGATGCGGCGCATGCCCTCGGTGTCGTAGCGCTCGCCGCCCTGGATTTGCAGTGGGCCGAATCGGTAGGCGGGCCCGCTGTCGTAGCGCACTTGCAGATGGGCCTGGGCGCTGTCGGCGTCCACGTCGGCGCGGCTGCTGGCGATGCGCGCCGTGGGGTAGCGGCGCGACTGCAACTGGCGCAGGCCCTGGGCCTTGGCGGCGTCCCAGCCCCCTTGCGTGAAGGGCTCGCCGGGCGGCAGGCCCCAGCCGCGCTGCAGCTGGGCCTGGCGGCGTGCCAGGGCGCTGCGGTTGCCATTGCCGGCGCCGTCGTTGTCATCGGTGCCGTCGCTGCGCTCGTCACCGGTGACGGTGATGTCGGCACTGGCGATGTGCGTGCGCGGGCCGGGCGACACGCTGACCAGCACGGTGCGCGTGGGCGCGTCGGTCTTGGCTGCGTCTGCGGCATCTGCGGCATCTGCGGCATCTGCGGCATCTGCGGCATCTGCGGCATCTGCGGCGGCGGTTGCGCGCGGCTCGCGCAGTTCGATGGTGATGTCGGGGCTGAAGTAGCCCAGCGTGGCCAGCAGGTCGCGGGCGTTGTCGTCGGCCAGGCCCAGCAGCCGTGTGAGTTCGTGCGCCTGCAGGTCGGGCAGGTGGCGAAAGCGCTGCAGCTGCAGGTGGCGCGTGAGGTAGTCGCGGATCGCGTCGTCGCCCACCTGTACCTCCAGCGCCAGGGCGTCGGCGCCTGCGTCAGCAGTGGTCTGCGCTGTGGCGTCGTCGGTGCCGGACGTGTCTGCGGCGTTTTTCGCAATCAGGCTGCAGCCCGCCAGCAGAGCCAGGCAGGTCGTCAAAAAAAGTAGCGCAAGCCGCCGGGCCAACGCCCGGTTGTGCAAGGTCATGCGGACTATTTTGACAAAAGGCGCATGGCTTCTTCGAGGCCCTTGAGTGACAGCGGGTACATGCGCTGGCCCATCAGCTGCTGGATGATGCTGATGCTCTGGCGGTACTGCCATACGCCCTGGGGCTCGGGGTTGATCCACGCAAACTTGGGGAAGGCGTGCGTGAGGCGCTGCAGCCATTCGGCGCCGGGCTCCTCGTTGTTGTATTCCACGCTGCCGCCGGGTTGCAGGATCTCGTAAGGGCTCATGGTCGCGTCGCCCACGAAGATCAGTTTGTAGTCCTTGTTGTACTTGCGGATGATGTCCCAGGTGGCGAATTTCTCGGCAAAGCGGCGCTTGTTGTTCTTCCACATGAAGTCATAGACGCAGTTGTGGAAGTAATAAAACTCCAGGTGCTTGAACTCGCCTTTCACGGCGCTGAAGAGTTCTTCGACGCGCTGGATGTGGTCGTCCATGGTGCCGCCCACGTCCATCAGCAGCAGCACCTTCACGTTGTTGTGGCGCTCGGGCACCATCTTGATGTCCAGCCAGCCTGCGTTGGCGGCGGTGGCGCGGATGGTGCCTTGCAGGTCCAGCTCCAGCTCGTGGCCTTCGCGCGCAAACTTGCGCAGGCGGCGCAGCGCTACCTTGATGTTGCGCGTGCCCAGCTCCTGCTGGTCGTCGTAGTCGCGGTAGGCGCGCTGCTCCCACACTTTCACGGCGCTGCGGTTCTTGCCCGCACCGCCGATGCGCACGCCCTGCGGGTTGTAGCCGCCGTGGCCAAACGGGCTGGTGCCGCCGGTGCCGATCCACTTGTTGCCGCCTTCGTGGCGGCCTTGCTGCTCTTGCAGGCGCTTTTTGAGCGTCTCCATCAGCTCGTCCCAGCCCATTTTTTCAATGGCGGCTTTTTCTTCGGGAGACAACTCGCGCTCGAGCATCTTGCGCAGCCAGTCGGCAGGCACTTCCTTGGTGAAGTCGGCCAGCATTTCCACGCCCTTGAAGTAGGCGGCAAAGGCGCGGTCGAACTTGTCGAAGTGCTTCTCGTCCTTGACCAGCGCGGTGCGCGCCAGGTAGTAGAAGTCGTCCAGGCTCCAGGCATCGTCGGATTGGGGGCCCACCACGCCGGCCTGCAGCGCTTCCAGCAGCGTGAGGAATTCCTTCACGGACACCGGCAGCTTGCCAGCGCGCAGGGTGTAGAAAAAGTCGATCAGCATGAAAAAGGCCTCCAGCGCTTATCCAGCGGGCGCATGGCGCTGCAAAAGGTAGAGCAGCTGCGCGCGGGCCTCAGGCCATTCGCCGCTGCGCATGCTGTACATCACGGTGTCGCGGATGGTGCCGTCGCGGCGCAGCGCATGGCCGCGGATCACGCCGTCCTTCTTGGCGCCCAGACGCTCAATGGCGCGCTGCGATGCAAAGTTGAAGTTGTCGGTGCGCCAGCCCACCACGTGGCAGGCCAGCGTGTCGAAGGCATGGCCCATCATCAGCAGCTTGGCAGTGGTGTTCACATGCGTGCGCTGCACGCTCTGGCGGTACCAGGTGTGGCCGATCTCCACCCGCTTCACGGCGGGCAGGATGTCGTGGTAGCTGGTGGTGCCCAGCACCGTGCCAGTGGCATCGTCGAGCACGGCAAACGCGAAACGGTTGCCGTCGTCGCGCATGCGCAGCGCCGTCTCGATGTACGCACGCGTGTCCTGTGGTTCCGGCACCGAGGTCACGCGCAGCGTCCACAGCCGGCCGTCGGCCGCAGCAGCGGCCAGCCCGGCTTCATGGTCGAGCGCCAGCGGCTCCAGCCGCACGCCGTTCAGGCGCAGGGTGACGGGTTCGACAAAGGCCATCGTGGCTAATCCTTGATGCTGCGTGATGCGCGCCAGCGCCGCGCCAGGTGCAGGCCCAGCCCGCCCCCGATGCCCACCAGCGCAATGCCGGCGATACTGGCAGCGCCATAGCCTTCGCTGAAGATGTCCAGCCCCAGCAGCAGCCCCACGCCATAGCCTGCGAGCGCGCCGCCCATAAAGCCCACCGCGTCGGACGCGCCTTGGAGCAAAAGCCGTTGTGCGGTGCTCATGGCAGGCCCTGGCTCAGCGGTTGCGCTGGTTCATGAAGACCAGCTTTTCGAACAGGCTCACGTCCTGTTCGTTCTTGAGCAGCGCGCCCACCAGCGGCGGCACGGCCACCTTGTTGTCGGCGCTTTGCAGGGCTTCGAGCGGGATTTCTTCGGCCACCAGCAGCTTGAGCCAGTCGATCAGCTCGCTGGTGGATGGCTTCTTCTTCAGGCCCGGCAGGTTGCGCACGTCGTAAAACGTCTTCATGGCCACGGTCAGCAGCTCGCTCTTGAGCGTGGGGAAGTGCACATCGACGATCTTTTGCATCGTCTCGGCCTCGGGGAACTTGATGTAGTGGAAGAAGCACCGGCGCAGGAAGGCGTCTGGCAGCTCTTTTTCGTTGTTGGAGGTGATGAACACCAGCGGGCGGTGGCGGGCGCGGATCATCTCGCGCGTCTCGTAGCAGTAGAACTCCATGCGGTCGAGCTCGCGCAGCAGGTCGTTGGGGAATTCGATGTCGGCCTTGTCGATCTCGTCGATCAGCAGCGCCACCGGCTGGTCCGCCGTGAAGGCTTGCCACAGCACGCCCTTGACGATGTAGTTGTGGATGTCCTTGACCTTTTCGTCGCCCAGTTGCGAGTCGCGCAGGCGGCTCACCGCGTCGTATTCGTACAGGCCCTGCTGCGCCTTGGTGGTGGACTTGATGTGCCACTGCAAGAGCGGCATGCCCAGCGCCTGCGCAACTTCCTCGGCCAGCATGGTCTTGCCCGTGCCGGGCTCGCCCTTGACCAGCAGCGGGCGCTGCAGTTTGATGGCCGCGTTAACTGCCAGCATCAAGTCCTGGGTGGCAACGTAGTTCTGAGATCCTTGGAATTTCATGGGCCGGGGAATAGGGAAATCGTTGATGAAAGCACTTGACAGGTGCTGCCTATAATTGTTGCAAACCATAACGCGGAGACAGCCAATCGCCAGATTGTGCGCGCAAAATGAACAAGACACTGACCACGATATTCGGCCTGGCGGTTGCATGCGCGACCGGTGCGCTGCATGCCCAGCAGACCCAGGGCGACGCACAGGCCGGGGCGGGCAAGATCGCCATGTGCATTGGCTGCCACGGCATTCCTGGCTACCAGTCCAGCTTTCCTGAAGTCCACAAGGTGCCCATGATCTCGGGGCAGGGCGCCGGCTACATCGCAGCGGCGCTGCAGGCCTACAAGAAGGGCGAACGCAGGCATCCCACCATGCGCGGCATCGCCCAGTCGTTGTCAGACCAGGACATTGCCGACATGGCCGCCTACTACGCCGCGCACGGCAAGCAGGGCGCCACGCCACCGGACAGGCCCGGCCGCGAGCCCAGCGCCCAGGTGGCGCAGCTGCTGCAAAAAGGCGCCTGCGTGTCCTGCCACGGCGAAAACTTCGCCAAGCCCATTGACCCGTCCTACCCCAAGATCGCGGGCCAGCATGGGGACTACCTGTTCGTGGCGCTCAAGTCGTACAAGGTGGACAACGGCGCCTACGTGGGGCGCAGCAACGCTGTGATGGCGGGCATCGCCAGGCAGTTTTCCAATGCCGAACTGAAGGCGCTGGCGGGCTACGTGAGCGCGCTGCAAGGCGATCTGCAGGTCGTGCCGCAGCCGCGTTTTCGCTGATCGCGGCCTATGCGCCAGCCACCGCCGCGCAGTGCTGATCGCGGCGGCCAGGCCCTGCGGTTGCAGCGGTTTCGCTTATTTACAGCGCGCGAGCCTGGCAGCCCGTATGCGCTGTCATCTTGACGCACTAACGTGGTGGCTGATGCGCAGCCACCGTCGGCCAGGCGCATGCCGTCGCATTTGTTCACGGCTACCGGAGTTTTTGCACCATGCGCTTTCAGACCATTGTGGCCCTCACCGATTTTTCGACCGCAGCAGAGCACGCGTTGGATCGCGCTGCGCTGCTGGCGGCCGGGCACAAGGCGCGCCTGCACATCCTGTTTGGTGCCGAAGAGCCCGACCCGAAGTTTTCCGACCCGCAGGATCGCCTCGATCAGCGTGCCCGGCAACTGGCCCAGCGCCACGATCTGCAGGTCAAGGCGCTGACCTATCGAGGCGACGGCGTAGTGCGCGAAACCCTGCGTGCCGCGGCCGGGGCCGACTTGCTGGTGCTGGACAGGCGCGCAAGCACCGGCCTGGCTGGTCTGTGTCTGGGCGGCACGCTGGCGCAGCTCCTGCGGCGCAGCCCCTGCCCGGTGCTGGTGGTGCAGCAGCCAGCGCGGGCTGCCTATGACCATCTGCTGGTAGCGGTGGATTTTTCGGCTGCTTCCCGCGCGCTGGCGTGCTACGCGCTAGCGCTGGACGGAGGGGCCGCCGTGGAGCTTTTGCACACGGTGGATACGCGCGCGCAGGCTTCAGTGCAGGCCGTGCGCGACTACCGCGAAGAGGTGCGCCGCTGCTCCCAGGACTGGCTGGTGCGCCTGTCGCAGGCATGCGGCACGCAGCGCAACCGGGTGCTGATGACCGTGGGCACGGGCGGCGATGTGGTGCAGGAGGTGGCGGCGTACCAGCAGCGCTCGGGGGCAGACCTGGTGGCGCTGGCGCAGCGTCGCCGCAGCCGGCTGCTGGATTTCCTGCTGGGCAGCATGGCACGGAGCCTGCTGGGTGGACTGGCCTGCGACCTGCTGGTGTACCCGCGGGACTACAGGGCAGCAGCGGCCTGCACCACGGTGGTTCAGCCGCGTGTGGCGCGCCGCTGGACGCAGGCGACATAGGCTTCGCCGTCAGGCGGGCGCCCGGCGCGTTGCGCTTCCCACAGCATGGTGCCCAGGCAGTCCATGGCGGCATGGTGCGCATCGTGCAGCGATCCCAGGCGCGCAGCCAGCAATTCCACCGCCTGGCGGATGCCGCGTGGCTGGTCAATGCTGCACTGCTCGCTGATCGACAGATGCATGGACAGGTGCAAAAACGGGTTGGTGCGGCTGGGCGTTTCGTCGTAGTTGCGCGCCAGGGCGGCGTTCACGTCCTGCAGCTCGGCATGGTATTCGGGGTGCTCGGCAATCCACAGGCCGGCGAGTGTCTCGATGGCCTCCATGGCCTGGCCGGTCTGCTGCTTGGCATGCGCGGCGCAGAAAAAACGGCGTACGTCGGCTTGTGTGGGGTTGAACATGGTCTTCAGGGTAGCACGGGCTTGCAGGGCGGATGTGGGGCCCATGCCGCGTTTATGCGCCGCGCGCGCCCAGCAGGCGTGATATGCCCTGCGCGGTCTGCAGCAGCTCGGGCAGCAACTGCTGGCGCAGCACCTCGGTGCTGGTGCGGTTGGCCTGGCCGCTGATGTTCAGCGCCGCCACCACCTGGCCCGTGCGGTTCTTGAGCGGCGCTGCCACCGAGATCAGGCCTTCCTCCAGCTCCTGATCCACCAGGCTCCAGCCTTGCTCGCGCGCCTGGGCGATGCGCGTCAGCAGCGTCTCGTCGTCCAGCGCCGTGTGCCGCGTGAACTGCTGGCGCGGCAACGCGGCCAGGCGCGCGTGCAGATCCTGCGGTGGCAGCTCGGCCAGCAGCACGCGCCCCATCGACGTCCAGAACGCCGGCAGGCGCGAGCCCGCGGTCAGGTTGGTACTCATGATCTTGTGGGTGTGCACGCGCAGCACATAGACGATGTCCAGCCCGTCGAGCACCGCAGCCGAGCATGACTCATGCACGCGGTCGGTCAGCGCATCCATCAGCGGCTCGGCCAGATCCCAGATGGGCATGGAGCTGAGGTAGGCGAAGCCCAGATCCAGGATGCGCGGCGTGAGCCGAAACAGCCGGCCGTCGCTTTCCATGTAGCCCAGCGTTTGCAGCGTGAGCAGGATGCGCCGCGCGCCCGCGCGCGTCAGGCCCGTGCGGGCGGCCACTTCGCTGAGCGTCTGCTGCGGCGCCGCCGCACTGAATGAGCGGATCACCTCCAGCCCCCGGGCGAACGACTGTACGTAGTTATCCCCTGGCTTGTGGGTATTACTTATGGGAAAAGGAGTGTCATTCACGGCAGTTCGTCCTAGAATTCATTGTACGAACATTTGTTCTATAAGCGAACAAAATGACGCGATCACGACAGCCGGCCCCGGCCAGCTTCCCTCCACCTCTCTGAACCAGCAACACATGATCAACAAGATTGCGGATTCTGTCGCCCAGGCGCTGTCGGGCGTCCAGGACGGCGCCACCGTGCTGATTGGCGGCTTTGGCACATCGGGTAACCCCATCGAGCTGATCGACGGACTGATCGCCCACGGCGCGCGTGAGCTCACCGTGGTCAACAACAACGCAGGCAATGGCGATGCCGGCCTGGCCGCGCTGCTCAAGAGCGGGCAGGTGCGCAAGATCATCTGCAGCTTCCCGCGCCAGGTGGACAGCTATGTGTTCGACGAGCTGTACCGCAGCGGCAAGATCGAGCTGGAACTGGTGCCCCAGGGCAATCTGGCCGAGCGCATGCGCGCCGCGGGCGCCGGCATCGGCGCCTTCTTCTGCCCCACGGCCTACGGCACGCAGCTGGCCGAGGGCAAGGAAACCCGCGAGATCAACGGCAAGCACTACGTGCTGGAGTACCCCATCTACGGCGACGTGGCGCTGGTCAAGGCCGAGAAGGGCGACCGCTGGGGCAACCTGACCTGCCGCATGTCGGCGCGCAACTTCGGCCCCGTGTGCGCCATGGCGGCCAAGTACACCGTGGCCACCGTGCATGAGCTGGTGGAGCTGGGCGAGATGGACCCCGAAGCCGTGGTCACCCCCGGCATCTACGTGAGCAAGGTCGTCAAGGTGCCGCGCGTGGCCACCCAGGCCGGTGGATTCAAGCAGTAAAGCCCGTTCAGCCCAAGGAGATACAGCGTGAGCAGCTATCAAAAACGAACCAAGGACGAACTGGCCGCCCGAGTGGCCCAGGACATCTTCGACGGTGCCTACGTCAACCTGGGCATCGGCCAGCCGACCCTGGTGGCCAACCACATCCCCGCAGGCCGCGAGGTGGTGCTGCATTCCGAGAACGGCATCCTGGGCATGGGCCCCGCGCCCGCCAAGGGCCAGGAAGACTACGACCTGACCAACGCCGGCAAGCAGCCCGTCACGCTGCTGCCCGGCGGCTGCTACTTCCACCATGCCGACAGCTTCGCAATGATGCGCGGCGGCCACCTGGACATCTGCGTGCTGGGCGCGTTCCAGGTATCTGCCACGGGCGACCTGGCCAACTGGAGCACCGGCGAGCCCGGCGCCATTCCTGCCGTGGGCGGCGCCATGGACCTGGCCGTGGGCGCCAAGTCCACCTGGGTGATGATGGATCTGGTCAGCAAGACCGGCGAATGCAAGGTGGTGCAGGCCTGCAGCTACCCCCTGACGGGCCTGGCCTGCGTCAAGCGCATCTACACCGACCTGTGCACGCTGGAATGCACGCCCCAGGGCCTGCGCCTGATCGACACCGTGCCCGGCCTCTCGCATGAGGAGCTGGAGCGCATCGTCGGCCTGCCGATCCAGCCCGCCCAGCAATAAGTACCAAAACGGCCTCCAGCGCTTGATGGACGAGCGCTGGCAGCTCACTTTTTTGATATTCCCCCCGGAGACACCATGAGCAACGCCCCCCAGGCTTTCATCTGCGACGCGATTCGCACCCCCTTCGGCCGCTACGGCGGCGCCCTCTCCAGCGTGCGCACCGACGACCTGGGCGCCATCCCCATCAGGGCGCTGATGGAGCGCAACCCCGGCGTGGACTGGGCCGCGGTGGACGATGTTCTGTACGGCAACGCCAACCAGGCCGGCGAGGACAACCGCAACGTGGCGCGCATGTCCAGCCTGCTGGCCGGTCTGCCGATCGACGTGCCGGGCGCCACCATCAACCGCCTGTGCGGCTCGGGCCTGGATGCCGTGGGCTCCGCCGCGCGCGCCATCAAGTCCGGCGAAACGCGCCTGATGATCGCCGGCGGCGTGGAATCCATGAGCCGCGCCCCCTTCGTGATGCCCAAGGCCGAAAGCGCCTTCAGCCGCAACAACGCCGTGTACGACACCACCATCGGCTGGCGCTTCGTCAACAAGCTGATGAAGGCGCAGTACGGTGTCGATTCGATGCCCGAGACGGCCGAAAACGTGGCCGATGACTTCAAGATCGAGCGCGAAGCGCAAGACCGCATGGCCCTGGCCAGCCAGCAAAAGGCCGCCGCCGCGATGGCCGCCGGCTACCTGGCCAAGGAAATCGTCAACGTCGTCATTCCCCAGAAGAAGGGCGATGCCCTCGTGGTCAGTCAGGACGAGCACCCTCGCGCCACCACGCTGGAGGCGCTGGCCAAGCTCAAGGGCGTGGTGCGCCCTGATGGCAGCGTCACCGCCGGCAACGCCAGCGGCGTGAACGACGGCGCCTGCGCGCTGCTGCTGGCCAATGAAGAGGCCGCCAGGCAATACAACCTGGTGCCCCGCGCCCGCGTGGTGGGCATGGCCGTGGCCGGCGTGGCGCCGCGCATCATGGGCTTTGGCCCCGCGCCCGCCGTGCGCAAGGTACTGGCCCAGACCGGCCTGACGCTGGCCGACATGGACGTGATCGAGCTCAACGAAGCCTTTGCCGCGCAGGGCCTGGCCGTGCTGCGCGACCTGGGTATTGCCGATGACGACAAGCGCGTCAACCAGTGGGGCGGCGCCATTGCCCTGGGCCACCCGCTGGGCGCCTCGGGCGCGCGCCTGGCCACCACCGCCGTCAGCCAGCTGCACACGCTGGGCGGCCGCTACGCGCTGTGCACCATGTGCATCGGCGTGGGCCAGGGCATCGCCGTGGTGCTCGAGCGCGTGTAACGGCGTGGCGGTGACGGCGAGTGCGGCGAATGCCGCCACTGCCGCCACTGCCGCCACTGCCTCATTCACCTCACGTCACCCTTTTTTTTGTGTCAACCAACCCGCGCTCACAAGGCGCACTGCGTCATCCATTGCCGCACTTCAACGAGAACAAGGACTCCCGCATGACCACCACCACCCGCCACATCGCACGCCGCACCTTGCTGGCATCCCTGGCTGTGGCCGCCGCTGGCGCGTTGCCCCTGGGCGCCGCCGCGCAGAACTTCCCCTCCAAGCCCATCACCATCGTCGTGCCGTTCTCGGCCGGTGGCACCACCGACATCCTGGCGCGCATCGTGGGCCAGGGCCTCACGACCGAGCTGGGCCAGTCGGTCGTGGTGGACAACAAGCCCGGCGCGGGCGGCAACATCGGCGCATCGCTGGCCGCCAAGGCCGCGGCCGACGGCTACACCCTGTTCATGGGCACGGTGGGCACGCACGCCATCAACCAGTCGCTGTACAAGAAGCTGCCTTTTGACCCGGTGAAGGACTTTGCCCCGCTGTCGCGCGTGGCCACGGTGCCCAACCTGCTGGTGGCCCACCCCAGCCAGCCGTTCAAGACCGTCAAGGAAATGATCGCCTACGCCAAGGCCAACCCCGGCAAGATCACTTTCGGCTCGCCGGGCAGCGGCGCGTCGCCCCACGTGTCGGGCGAGCTGTTCAAGAGCATGACCGGCACCGACATGCTGCACGTGCCCTACAAGGGCAGCGCCCCGGCCATGACCGACCTGCTGGGCGGCCAGACGTCCGTCATGTTCGACAACATGCCCTCGGCCATCCAGCATGTGCGCTCGGGCAAGCTGCGCCCCATCGCCGTGACCACGGCCAAGCGCTCGCCCGAACTGCCCGACGTGCCCACCATCGCCGAAGCCGGGGTGCCCGGCTACGAGGCCACGTCCTGGTTTGGCATGTTCGCGCCCGCCGCTACGCCCAAGCCGGTGCTGAGCAAGCTGCAAGCCGCTCTGACCAAGGTGCTGAACCAGGCTGACGTGAAGAAGAAAATCGCCGAGCAGGGCGGTGAAGTGGTGGCCGAAACGCCCGACCAGTTCGCCGCCTTCATCAAGGCCGAGAGCGTCAAGTGGGGCAAGGTGGTGAAGGAGTCCGGCGCTACTGCCGACTGATTCATTTTGCTATCGTTATAGGAGCTTGTAGCGCTTGATTGACGGGCGCTGCAGGCTCTTTTTGCATGCTGTGGCTTGCAGGGCGTCATGGGGTTATCGGGTGGCCTCCTACAATCGCCGCCTTCGCAACACCCGCCCCATCTCCCATCGGATCGCAACATGGACTGGCACACCTGGTTGGCTTTTTTTGCGGCGTCGTGGGTGATCGCCATCTCCCCGGGTTCGGGCGCCGTGCTGTGCATGAGCCACGGGCTGTCGTACGGTGTGCGCAAGGCAGGTGCCACCATCGTGGGGCTGGAGCTGGGCCTGCTGCTGATCCTGGTGGTGGCGGGCGCGGGCCTGGGCTCGGTGCTGGTGGCGTCTGAGCTGGCCTTCAGCATCGTCAAGGTGCTGGGCGCCTGTTACCTGATTTACCTGGGCTTTTGCCAGTGGCGCGCGGGCGCTGCCGGCACGCTGCAGGGCGATTTGCAGGCGCAACCCGCCAGCTGGCGCCGGCGCATGTTGACGGGCTTGCTGACCAATGTCACCAACCCCAAGGGCATCATCTTCATGGTGGCCGTGCTGCCGCAGTTCATGACCGACACCCGCCCGCTGTGGAGCCAGTTGCTGGTCATGGCCTTGACCATGGTCTGTGTGGACCTGGTGGTGATGAACGGTTACGCCGCAGGCGCCAGCGCCTTGCGCGCCCTGATGCGCAGCGGCCGCGCCATGCGCACGCAAAACCGGGTGTTTGGCGGGCTGCTGATGCTGGTGGGCGCGGGGCTGTTCTTCGTCAAGCGCGGCGGGCAGCAGGGTTAGGCACTTGAGAACTACAAAAACAGTAGCAACTGGCGGTTCTTGCGCAAGCGCTGGAGCCATTTTTGACAAACACTCTTGCCCGGCCGGACACTGCGCCCGCACGGGCCGGGTGCACAGGAGATACGCATGACCGTGGTTGCCGTTGCAAATCCCAAGGGCGGCGTGGGCAAGTCCACGCTGGCGACCAATATCGCGGGCTACTACGCCAGCCGCGGCCACGCCGTGGCGCTGGGCGATGTGGACCGCCAGCAGTCTGCGCGGCTGTGGCTGCAGCAGCGCCCCGAAGCGGCGCGGCCCATTGGCGCATGGGACGTGATGGCGCCCGAGGCCGACCGCCTTGAAAAACCCCCCCGCAGCGCCAGCCACGCCGTGCTGGACACCCCCGCGGGCCTGCACGGCTGGCGCCTGAAAGACACGCTCAAGCTGGCCGACCGCATCATCGTGCCGCTGCAGCCCAGCATGTTCGACATCTTTGCCACGCGCCAGTTTCTGGACGACTTGGCCACGCACCGCCGCAGCGCGGGCGTGCCCATCGGCATCGTGGGCATGCGTGTGGATCAGCGCACCATCTCTGCCGACAAGCTGCATGAATTCGTGGACAACCTGGGCCTGCCGGTGCTGGGCTACCTGCGCAACACACAAAACTATGTGCACCTGGCGGCGCACGGGCTGACGCTGTTCGACCTGACGCCCACGCGTGTGGCGCGTGACCTGGAGCAGTGGAAGGGCATCTGCGCCTGGCTGCATGAGGCTTGAGAGGCTCACACTTTCTCAGGCCCTCAGCGCACGGGTCAGAAAACTGTTTTGCCGCCAGGCTTCATAGACCGTCACTGCCACGGCGTTGGACAGGTTCAGGCTGCGCTGCCCGGGCAGCATGGGCAGGCGCAGGCGCTGCGCGGGCGGGAAGCTCTCGCGCAGCTCCACCGGCAGGCCGCGCGACTCGGAGCCGAACACAAACCAGTCGCCGGGCTGAAAGCCGGTGTCAAAAACCGTCTGCGTGCCGTGCGTGGTCAGGGCGAACATGCGCGCGGGGTCAGGCTGCATGCTGCGCAGCAGCGCCGTCCAGCCGGCATGGCGGCGCACATCGGCGTACTCGTGGTAATCCAGCCCCGCGCGGCGCATGAGCCGGTCTTCCATCGAAAAACCCAGCGGTTCCACCAGATGCAGCATGCAGCCGGTATTGGCCGCCAGCCGGATCACGTTGCCGGTGTTGGGCGGAATCTCGGGTTCGACAAGAACGATGTGAAACATGGCGCGATTGTCTGCGGCAGGCGGGCTGTGTGGTCAGGCCGCAGCGGCGGCGGTTGGTAATGAATCGTATCTTGCGCACCGCGGGCGCAGGGCGCTGTCTGTCATTGGCGCACACCAGCGCGGCGTCCGTCATGGTGTGCGGGCCAGCACCAGCGCCCCGATGTGCCGCGCACCCGCCTCGCGCAGGGCGGCCGCGGCGGCGTGCAGCGTGGCGCCGGTGGTCATCACGTCGTCCACCAGCAGCACCCGCCGGCCTGCCACCAGCGCCACCCGCAGCGGATCCACCATGAAAGCGCCGCGCAGGTTGCGCAGGCGCTGCGCGCGCCCCAGGTGGCTTTGCGCCTGGGCATCGCGGGTGCGCAGCAGCACCTGGGCCGGCACGCACGGGTGGCCCAGCCGGCGCGCCAGCAGCAGCGCCTGGTTGTAGCCGCGCTGGCGCAGCCGCTGGTCTGACAGAGGGATGGGCAGCACCAGATCGGAGTGCGCCAGCAAGGCCTGCGCGCCGGGCGCCTGGCGCATGAGCGCAGCCAGCGCGCCGGCCCAGCCCGGGTCGGCCTGGAACTTGAACCGCCCGACGATGCCGTCCCAGGGGTAGCCGTAGCAGACGGCGGCCAGGCAGGCGTCCAACGGCGGCGGGTGCAGCAGGCAATCGCCGCATTGCGCTACGCCGTCCGGCACGACGCAGGCGCAGGTGGCGCAGCGCGCCAGCGGCTGGGCAAAGCGGGCGCAGCAGGCGCTGCACAGGCGGCTGGCGGGCCAGGCATGGCAGACCGCGCACTGGCTGGGCAGGCGCCCGGCCAGGTCTGCCAGGCCCGCCAGCGCGCGCAGGCGCTGGCGCCAGTGCTGCGAAATCCCTGCGGGGCGCGTGAAAGGCATGGGCTCAATATACTCGCGGCCTTTTCGAGCGTGTTTACGTCGCAAGCACGCTCTTACGGCACGCCATGTCCGATCACCTTCCGCCCACTATTGACCCGGTTGCCGCCGCACGCTGGCACGCCCGGGTGCCCGATGCCTCCCCCTGGCTGCACGAGGAGGTGGCGCGGCGCATGCAGGAGCGGCTGCAGTGGATCGTCCGGGCGCCTGCGTCCTGGTGCGACTGGGATCCGCTGCGCGGCGGGCTGCAGGGCCACGCGATGGTGCGTGAGCGCTTTGCGCAGGCCGCCAGTCATGTCGCCGAGACCTCGTCGCCCGCTGGCGAGGCGGCTGCGCGCGCGCGGTTGGCCAGGCCCTGGTGGAGCCCGGCGCGCTGGTCGGGCGCGGCGCCGCGCTTTGGCCTGCCGGCAGACGCCAGCGTGCAGATGCTGTGGTCCAACATGGCGCTGCACATGGCCGCCGACCCGCAAGCGCTGATCGCGCAGTGGCACCGCGCGCTGGCCGTCGATGGTTACCTGATGTTTTCCTGCCTGGGCCCGGACACGCTGCGCGAGCTGCACACGCTGTATGCCGACCTGGGCTGGCCCGTGCCCGGCCATGCCATGACCGACATGCACGACTGGGGCGACATGCTGGTGCACGCCGGGTTTGCCGAGCCGGTGATGGACATGGAGCGCATCACGCTCACCTTCGCCACGCCCCGGCGTTTGCTGCAGGAGCTGCGCGAGCTGGGGCGCAATTTGCATCCGCAGCGCTTTGCGGCGTTGCGCGGGCGCAACTGGTACGGGCAGCTGGAGCAGGCGCTGGCGCAGCGCCTGGCCGACGCCAACCAGGGCGGCCAGCTGGCGCTGACCTTCGAGATCATTTACGGCCACGCCTTCAAGCCCGTGCCGCGCGTGCGCGTGGAAGGGGCCAGCGCGGTGTCGCTGCAGGACATGCGCGCCATGCTGCATGCGGGCCGCCCGACAGGGCGCTGAACAAGGCGCTGGGCCAATGATGGCGCCATTTGCGGCATCAATGATGTTGATCAATGCGGGCTAGAATTTTGTATGGCTGCCCCCCGGTTGCCTGGTCTGCGCAGCGTTGCGCAGGGCGTTGTGCGCCTGCCGGGCGTGCGCCAATGGGCCGCGGCCTTTCGCGCCTGCGTAGCTGCCGGGCATCTTGCTGAAGTCACTCCCGCCTTTTGTTACTCGGGGCTAACGCGTATTGCGGCCCGGTTGCGGGCTGGGCATGCTCAAACAAGTCGAGAGGGGGCATGCGCGTGTGGCACGGCCCTGGATCGTTGGAGACAACGGGCTGCGCCAAAGCGGTCTGGACTGATGGCAGAGCACGGGTTGGTGCAACCCGCGGGGCCTTGCGCGCTGCCCGTCCCGCTGCGGGCGCATGCCGGGGATTGGTCAACTGGAGCTGAGAACCAAGTGAGAAACATGAAGAGCATTTGCAACAAGCCGGCTTCTTTGCTGTTGGCAGCCAGCGCCTGGGTGGGCGCGGCGGCCCATGCCGTGCAAGACCTGCCTGGCGGCCCCGCGGTCAATCAGCTGAACCTGCACCCGCCCGTCACCAGGATTGCCCAGGAGCAGCACTTTTTGCACTGGATGATGCTCATCATCTGCACGGTGATCTTCGTCGGCGTGTTCGCGGTGATGTTCTATTCGATCTGGAAGCACCGCAAGTCGCGCGGCGCCCAGGCGGCCAACTTCCATGAATCCGTCACCGTCGAAGTGGTGTGGACGGTGATTCCGTTCATCATCGTGATCCTCATGGCTCTGCCGGCCACCAAGGTGCTGGTGGCGCAGAAAGACACCACCAATGCAGACCTGACGGTGAAGGTGACGGGCTACCAGTGGAAGTGGGGCTACGACTACCTGGCGGGCGAGGGCGAGGGGCTGGCCTACATCTCCACGCTGGACAGCAGCCACCGGCGCATGTCCGACAGCGGCAACGTGGCCAATGCGCCGGCCGACTACCTGCTGAAGGTGGACAACCCCCTGGTCGTGCCCGTGGGCAAGAAGGTGCGCGTGATCACCACGGCCAACGACGTGATCCACTCGTTCATGGTGCCGGCCTTCGGCATCAAGCAGGACGCCATCCCCGGCTTTGTGCGCGACACATGGTTCCGCGCCGAAAAAGAGGGCGACTACTACGGCCAGTGCGCCGAGCTGTGCGGCAAGGAGCACGCCTACATGCCTATCCACGTCAAGGTGGTGTCGGCCGAGGAATACACCCGCTGGGTGGGCGCCGAAAAGAAGAAGGCCGCCGCCCTGCTGGACGACCCGAACAAGGTCTGGACGCTGGAAGCGCTGCTGCCGCGCGGCGAAAAGGTGTATGCCGCCAACTGCGCGGCCTGCCACCAGGCCAGCGGCAAGGGGGCGGGGCCCATCAAGCCGCTGGACGGCTCGGCCATCGTCACCGACGCCGACCACGCCAGGCAGCTGCAAATCCTGCTCAAGGGCGCGGCCAATGGCGCCATGCCCTCCTGGGCGCAGCTCAGCGACACCGACCTGGCCGCCGTGGCCACCTACACCAAGAACGCCTGGTCCAACAAGACCGGCCAGCTGGTGCAGCCCGCAGAAGTCGTGGCCCAGCGCGGCAAGTAAGCCGCACCGCCCAACGCATTGAGGAATCGAACCATGAGCGCAGTTCTGGACAATCACGGGCAAGCCGGCGGCCACGCGCACGGCCACGGCGGGCACCACCACGCCCCCACCGGCTGGCGGCGCTGGGTCTATGCCACCAACCACAAGGACATCGGCACGCTGTATCTGCTGTTCAGCTTCACCATGCTGATGGTGGGCGGCGTGCTGGCGCTGCTGATCCGCGCCGAGCTGTTCCAGCCCGGGCTGCAGCTGGTCAACCCTGAGCTGTTCAACCAGCTCACCACCATGCACGGGCTGATCATGGTGTTCGGGGCCATCATGCCGGCCTTCGTGGGCTTCGCCAACTGGATGATCCCGCTGCAGATTGGCGCGTCCGACATGGCGTTCGCGCGCATGAACAACTTCAGCTTCTGGCTGCTGATCCCCGCGGCGCTGCTGCTGGTGGGCTCGTTCTTCATGCCCGGCGGCGCGCCGGCCGCGGGCTGGACGTTGTATGCGCCGCTGACGCTGCAGATGGGCCCGTCGATGGACGCCGGCATTTTTGCCATGCACATCATGGGCGCCAGCTCCATCATGGGCGCCATCAACATCATCGTCACCATTCTGAACATGCGCGCGCCGGGCATGACGCTGATGAAGATGCCCATGTTCGCCTGGACCTGGCTGATCACCGCCTACCTGCTGATTGCCGTCATGCCCGTGCTGGCCGGCGCCATCACCATGACGCTGACCGACCGCCACTTCGGCACCAGCTTCTTCAACCCCGCCGGCGGCGGCGACCCGGTGATGTACCAGCACATCTTCTGGTTCTTCGGCCACCCCGAGGTGTACATCATGATCCTGCCGGCCTTTGGCATCGTCAGCCAGGTGGTGCCGGCGTTCAGCCGCAAAAAGCTGTTCGGCTACGCGTCGATGGTGTATGCCACCTCGTCGATTGCCATCCTGAGCTTCATTGTCTGGGCGCACCACATGTTCACCACCGGCATGCCGGTGACGGGCCAGCTGTTCTTCATGTACGCCACCATGCTGATCTCGGTGCCCACAGCGGTGAAGATCTTCAACTGGGTGGCCACCATGTGGCGCGGCTCCATGACCTTCGAGACGCCCATGCTGTTCGCGGTGGGCTTCATCTTCGTATTCACCATGGGCGGCTTCACCGGCCTCATCCTGGCCATGGCGCCCATCGACATCCAGCTGCAAGACACGTATTACGTGGTGGCGCACTTTCACTACGTGCTGGTGGCGGGTTCGCTGTTTTCGATGTTCGCGGCCTACTACTACTGGAGCCCGAAGTGGACCGGAGTGATGTATTCCGAGACGCGCGGGCGCATCCATTTCTGGGGCTCGCTCATCACCTTCAACATCACCTTTTTCCCCATGCACTTCCTCGGCCTGGCGGGCATGCCGCGTCGCTATGCCGACTACCCCATGCAGTTTGCCGACTTCAACGCGGTGGCCTCCATCGGCGCGCTGGGCTTTGGCCTGATGCAGGTGTACTTCTTCGTGTTCGTCGTGCTGCCGGCCATGCGCGGCCAAGGTGCCAAGGCGCCGCAAAAACCCTGGGAAGCCGCCGAGGGCCTGGAGTGGGAAGTGCCGTCGCCCGCGCCGTTCCACACCTTCGAGGTGCCACCCAAGCTGGACGCCAGCGCCACGCGGGTGATCGGCTGACCGGGCCGGCAAACAAAGGTTGCCATGACCACGCCCGAGCAAAAAAAGTCCAACCTGCGTATGGCGCTGATTCTTGCGTCGGTGGCAGCGGCGTTCTTCATCGGCTTCATGGTGAAGATCACCTGGCTGCATTGACCGTAAAGACCGAACCATGAGCGCGCACCGCGACAACCTGAAGATGCTGGGCAAGCTGGCCGTGGTGGCGGTGGGCATGTTCGCCTTCGGCTATGTGCTGATCCCGATTTACCAGCACATCTGCGAGATGACGGGCATCAACATCCTGTCGCTGTCCGAGCGCCAGGTGCCCGGCAACGGCACGGCCGGCCCCAACGCACAAGTGCCCGCCAACAGCCAGGTGGACAAAACCCGCCTGATCACCGTCGAGTTTGACGCCAACGCGCGCGGCCCCTGGCAGTTCAAGCCCGCGCAGCGCTCGGTGCAGGTGCATCCGGGCGAGCTGGCTACGGTGATGTACGAGTTTCAGAACGTGCAGGATCGCCGCATGGCCGCGCAGGCCATCCCCAGCTACGCGCCGCGCCAGGCTGCGGCGCACTTCACCAAGCTGGAGTGCTTTTGCTTCAACCAGTACCAGCTGGAGCCCGGCGAGAAGAAACAATGGCCCGTGGCCTTCGTGATCGACCCGCGCCTGTCCAGGGACGTCACCACCATCACGCTGTCCTATACCTTCTTCGAGGTCGGCGGCAAGACGCCTGCTGCGCCCCAGTCCACGGCCGCGGTGCCCGCAGCGGCCATCGCCCATCCGGCGCAGGCGGGATCATGAGCGCACCCGCGCCGCACAACCGCCCGCCACCGGCCCGGCGCAAGGGCTCGCTGCTGCGCAGTCTGCTGGCCGTGGCGTGGTCCATGTTTGGTGTCCGCCAGGGGGCGCAGTACCAGCAAGACCAGGAAAAGGTGCAATTGGTGCACATCCTGTTTGTGGGGGTGGTGGCCATTTTTGTGCTGGTGCTGGCGCTGATGGCGCTGGTCAATTGGGTCGTCTGAAAGAGTGTCCTAAGCGACCTGCAAGAACAACGACGAGACAACCGAGAACTTTGAGAACGAGGAGCTGACATGACCGCACCCACCCCGGGCACCACGCCTTACTACTACGTCCCTGCCGAGTCGCGCCACCCCGTGCTGGCGGCGGTGGGGCTGTTCTTTGTCATGCTGGGCGCCAGCCAGTGGATCAACGGCCACGACTGGGGCAAATACGCGCTGGCCTTTGGTCTGGCGTGGTGGCTGTTCGTGCTGTACCAGTGGTTTCGTGACGCCGCGCGCGAGAGCGAGGGCGGTCTGTACGGCCGCAAGATCGACATCTCCTACCGCTGGAGCATGAGCTGGTTCATCTTCTCCGAAGTGATGTTCTTCGGCGCCTTCTTCACCGCGCTGTGGTGGGCGCGCGCGCATTCGGTGCCGGCCCTGGGCAGCCTGGACAATTCGCTGCTGTGGCCTGACTTCAAGGCCGTCTGGCCCAGCATGGCGCCTGGGGTGACCGCCTCGCCGGCGGGCATCGTGGAGCCGTTCCAGACCGTGGGCCCGTTCTGGCTGCCCACCATCAACACCGCGCTGCTGCTGACGTCCGGCGTCACGCTCACCATTGCCCACCATGCGCTGCGCGAGGGCCAGCGCGCCAAGACCATAGCCTTCATGTGGGCCACGGTGCTGCTGGGCTTTGTCTTTTTGTGCGTGCAGGGCTACGAGTACTTTCACCTCTACACCGACCTGAATCTCAAGCTCACCTCGGGCGTGTTCGGTTCCACCTTCTTCATGCTCACGGGCTTTCACGGCTTTCACGTCTTCGTGGGCATGCTGATGCTGCTGTTCATCACGCTGCGCCTGCAAAACGGCCACTTCACGCCAGAGCGCCACTTTGGCTTTGAAGGCGCGGCCTGGTACTGGCACTTTGTGGACGTGGTCTGGCTGGGGCTGTACGTCCTGGTGTATTGGTTGTGAATGGCGTTTTTGGCGGCGCAGCTGCCGCCCGCCAGTCTTGCGCTGGCTGATGGGTGGTTTTGATGAAAAAGACCTCTAGCCATTGCGCAGCAAGCGCCATGCGCTCACATTTTTGATGTGTTTGGTGCCGTGGCGGATTAGCGCGTGGTGGTGGGCAGCCCGGTCGGCTGGATGTACCCCAGCTTCCAGGCCAGCAGCAGGCACGCAAACAGCACGATCGACAGCCCCATGCGCAGCGCCAGCGCGCGGGCCATGCGCCTGCCTTGTTGCGGGTCATCACCCGGGCCGCGCATCATGAAAAACAGCGCCGAGCCCAGACTTGCGATGATGGCGAGAAACGCCAATGCCACCAGAATTTTCATGCGCTCCATTATCCCGATGAGCTCCGCCAGGCAAGCCTGGGGTTTGCGCTTCTGGCTGGTCACGCTGGCCGCGCTGCTGGTCATGGCCGCCACCGCGTCGCTGGGCCGCTGGCAGCTGCAGCGTGCGGCGCACAAGACGGCGCTGCAGGCCACCATGGACGAGCGCCAGGCCCGTGCGCCGCTGCAGGGCGCAGAGCTGCAGCAGGCGCTGGATCAGGCGCCCGATGCGGGCCAGCTGCTGCACCGCCGCGTGCTGCTGCAGGGCCAGTGGCTGGCCGGCGCCACGGTGTTTCTGGACAACCGGCAGATGAATGGGCGCCCCGGCTTCTTCGTGTTCACACCCCTGCGACTGGCGAACGGCAACCGCGTGGTGCTGGTGCAGCGCGGCTGGGCGCCGCGCAACTTTCTGGACCGCACCCAGCTGCCCGACGTCACCACGCCCGCCGGCACGGTGCAGCTGCAGGGCCGCCTGGCCGGGCCGCCCGCACGGCTGTACGAATTTGCCCCTACCGCCCCGGGCGAGGGGTCTTCGCGCATCCGGCAGAATCTGGATCTGGCCTCCTATGCGGCCCAGACCGGCCTGGCACTTGCGCCCCTGACCGTCATGCAGACGGGGGTCGCCAGCGAGGGGCTGCAGCGCGACTGGGCGCCCATCGACAGCGGCGTGGACAAGCATTACGGCTACGCATTTCAATGGTTCGGGCTTTGCGGCCTGGTGGCAATCCTCTATGTCTGGTTCCAATTCGTCCGACGTTCACCTCCCACAGACTGCCCGCGCGATGCTTGAAACCGGCGGCCAGCAGCCGCTGGGCCTTACTGTGCACAGCCTGCCCCAGGCGCAAGATGCAGTCGCCGCGCTGCAGCGCTCGCGCAGCGGCCGCTGGCAAATGCTGGGCCTGCTGCTGGTGTGCGCGGCGCCGGTGATCGCCTCGTACTTCACCTATTACGTGATCCGCCCCGAGGGACGGCGCAACTTTGGCGAGCTTATCGAGCCCCAGCGTGCCCTGCCCGCGCAGGCAGCAGCCACCGCGCTGGACGGCACGGCGCACCGGCTGGGCGAGCTGCGCGGCCAGTGGCTGCTGGTCAGCGTGGCGCCCGGCGCCTGCGACGAGGTCTGCCGCAACCACCTGTACCTGCAGCGCCAGCTGCGCGAAAGCCTGGGCCGCGAGAAAGACCGCCTGGACTGGGTCTGGCTGGTGCCCGATGGCGCCGCGCCCCCGGCGGAAATCACCCCCGGCCTGCAAGGCGCCACCGTGCGCCGTGTGGATGCTGCCACCCTGGCCGATTGGCTGCAGCCCGCGCCCGGCCAGGTGCTGCAAGACCACCTGTACGTCGTGGATCCGCAGGGCCACTGGATGATGCGCTTCCCCGCGCGGCTGGATCGCGCCGGCGCGGCCAAGGCCAAGCGCGACCTGGACCGGCTGCTGCGCGCCTCATCGTCGTGGGACCAGCCCGGCCGCCCGCAGGAGGCGCCATGACCGGCATGCAGGACATGCAGCCCCTGTACGACCTGGCGCCCGCCCTCGAGCTGATGGCCCTGGGCATCGTGATTGCGCTGGGCCCGCTGGCCTGGGTGTGGTGGCGCGGGCGCGGCAGCACGCCCGTGCGGCGCCTGCAGGCGCTCACCGTGCTCACCTTGTTCATCACCTTCGATCTGGTGCTGTTCGGCGCCTTCACGCGCCTGACGGACTCGGGCCTGGGCTGTCCCGACTGGCCGGGCTGCTACGGCAGCGCCAGCCCGGTGGGTGCGCGCGCCGAGATTTCCGCCGCGCAGCAAGCCATGCCCACGGGCCCCGTCACCCACGGCAAGGCCTGGGTGGAGATGATCCACCGCTACCTGGCCACCGGCGTGGGCGTGCTCATCATTGCGCTGACGGTGGGCGCGTGGCGCCAGCGGCAGCAGGCATTGCGCACCGGCGCGTCGCCACCGCCGCTCAGCCCCTGGTGGCCCACGGCCACGCTGGTGTGGGTGTGCCTGCAGGGCGCGTTTGGCGCGCTCACCGTGACCATGAAGCTGTTTCCGGCCATCGTCACGCTGCACCTGATCGGCGGGCTGGTGCTGCTGGCGCTGCTGTGCGTGCAGGCCGTGCGCCACACGCAGATCAACCAGGGCGTGGCGCCCGTGGCGCTGCCGCGCGGCCTGCGCTGGCTGCTGGTCGTGACGGCGGCGCTGGTGGCGCTGCAGGTGGTGCTGGGCGGCTGGGTCAGTACCAACTACGCGGTGCTGGCCTGCACCACCTTCCCGCAGTGCCAGGGCAGCTGGTGGCCCGACATGGCCTTTGCCGAGGGCTTCCAGGTCTGGCGCGCGCTGGGGGTGCTGCAGGACGGCAGCCACATCAGCTTTGCCGGCCTCACGGCCATCCACTATGTGCACCGGCTTGCGGCCTATGGGGTGCTGGCGGCGCTGGCGCTGCTGGCCTGGCGCCTGCGCCGCGCGGGCGTGCTGCGCGATCAGGCGCGCTGGCTGGCGGGCCTGGCGCTGCTGCAGTTCGTCACTGGCCTGTCCAACGTGGTGCTGGATTGGCCCCTGGTGGCCGCCGTGCTGCACACCGGCGGGGCTGCCGCGCTGGTGGTGGTGCTGACCTGGGCGCTCACCGCCAGCCGCAGCGCCGTCGCCCCTGAGGCGCGGGCTCTGCCGCCGCAGGCCCGCCCTGCTGCCAAGAGAGTTTCCGCATGAGTACCGCTCCCGCGCCCACGCAGGCGCCCGCCTTGCCGCACACGCCGCCGTCGCGGCTGTCCCAGTTTTACGCGCTGACCAAGCCGCGCGTGGTGCAGCTCATTGTGTTCTGCGCCTTCATCGGCATGGTGCTGGCCGTGCCCGGCATGCCCAGCGGCGCGCAGTGGGCGCTGATGGCGCTGGCCAGCGTGGGCATCTGGCTCGTGGCTGGCGCCGCCGCGGCCTTCAACTGCATCGTGGAGCAGGGCATCGACGCCAAGATGAAGCGCACCGCCTGGCGCCCCACGGCCAAGGGCGAGCTGTCCAACGCGCAGACGCTGCTGTTCTCGGCGCTGCTGTGCGCGGCGGGTTCGGCGCTGCTGTACTGGTGGGTCAACCCGCTGACCATGTGGCTCACCTTTGCCACGTTCGTCGGCTACGCGGTGATCTACACCGTGATCCTCAAGCCCCTCACGCCGCAGAACATCGTGATCGGCGGTGCCAGCGGCGCCATGCCGCCGGTGCTGGGCTGGGCCGCGATGACGGGCGACGTGGGGCCCGAGGCGCTGATCCTGTTCCTCATCATCTTTTTGTGGACGCCGCCGCACTTCTGGGCGCTGGCGCTGTACCGCGTGGAGGACTACCGCAAGTCCGGCCTGCCCATGCTGCCCGTCACGCACGGCAACGAGTTCACGCGGCTGCACGTGTTTTTGTACACGCTGATCCTGTTTGCCGGATGCCTGATGCCGTTCGTCTATGGCATGAGCTCGTGGATCTACCTGGCCGCCGCCGTGGTGCTGGGCACCGGCTTTTGCCTGTATGGTTTCTGGCTCTGGCGTGACTATTCAGACGCGCTGGCGCGCAAGACCTTCCGTTTCTCATTGATCCACCTGAGCCTGCTGTTCGCGGCGCTGCTGGTGGACCATTACCTGTTGTGACACCTGCCCATGTACAAACGTGACGCTCTTAAAACGATAGCTGCCAGCGCTCTGTGGATAAGCGCTGCAGGCATTTTTTCTGCTTGCTCTCCCAAGGGGCCCAAGTTCCAGGGAATTGACCTCACCGGCGCCGAATACGCGCGCGACCTGCTGCTGCCCGACCACAACGGCCAGCCGCGCAGCCTCAAGGACTTCGCGGGCAAGGTGGTGGTGGTGTTCTTCGGCTACACGCAGTGTCCCGACGTGTGTCCCACGTCCATGTCCGAGCTGGCCGAGGTCAAACGCGCCCTGGGGGCGGACGGCGACCGGCTGCAGGGCCTCTTCGTCAGCGTGGACCCCGAGCGCGACACGCCCGAGATGCTCAAGGCCTACATGACCAACTTCGACCCCAGCTTCCTGGCGCTGCGCGGCACGCCCGAGCAACTGGCCGCCGTGGCCAAGGACTTCAAGATCTATTACAAGCGCGTGGAAGGCCAAACCCCCACCAGCTACACCATGGACCATTCCGCCGGCAGCTATGTCTATGACCCCGCCGGCCGGCTGCGCGTGTACCACCGCTACGGCAGCGGCGCGCAAAGCCTGGCGGCCGACGTGCGGGTGCTGCTGGACGAGCCGCGCTGACCCACGCGCGCGCCAGGGCGGGCGGCACGGATGGCGGGGTTCGCGCGCTGCGGGCGGCCCCGTTGGCGGCTACACCGGGTGCAAAGTGACGTTCGCATCACATTGCAGTTTGATAACTGCCTGCCCAACGCCCAGTTTGCCTAGAGTGCCTCTGTTTTTTGAGCCTATTTTCCCAGGACACGCTCTTATTTGATGAAGCAGGCAGGCGTGCATCGGCCGGCCCCTCCTTCGCCCACCGAAGCAACATGGTTTCAATTTCTACTGTCTGCATGGCGTCGCTCGCTCCCGGCCGGGGAGGTGGTTGATGCGCCCTTCGTCAGCAGTCCAGCCGGGCGACGAGGTGTCTGCCATGCCCGCCGATCCGGCAACAGCCTTCGTGCGGCGCATCGCCCACCTGGATGAAGACGCCCGGGGCGTCACGTTGGAGCGCGCTGCCATGGATGCCGCGCCCGACGGCATCGTGCTGACCGACCTCAGTGGTCGCATCCTTATGGTCAATGCGCAGATGGAGAACATCAGCGGCTACACCAGCGAGCAGCTGTGCGGCCAGTCCATCGACATGCTGGTGCCTGCGCGCGCGCGTCGGGCATGGCGAGCACATGCGCCGCTACCTTCAGGCTCCCAGCCGCAGGCCCATGGGCATGGGGCGCGATTTGTGGCTGCAGCGGCGCGACGGCAGCCGGGTGTCGGTGGACGTGTCCCTGGGGCACTCCAGCGCCCACGGTGGCACGGTGGTGGCTTTTGTGCGCGACGTCTCCGAGCTGCGTCAGCTGCAGGCCGACATGCACTACCAGGCCACGCACGACACGCTGACTGGCCTGCTCAACCGCTGGCAGTTCGGCCATCAGATAGACCAGGCGATTGCAGAGCAGGCCGGGCCGCAGGCGCGGCCGTTTGCCCTGCTGCTGCTGGATCTGGACGACTTCAAGGCCATCAACGATGGCTATGGCCATGCCGCGGGCGATCAGGTGCTGCTGGAGGTGGCGCGCCGCCTTCGGAGCGCGCTGGGCGCAAGCGACACCCTGGCGCGTCTGGGCGGCGATGAGTTCACGGTGCTGCTGCCTGGCGTGGGCAGCGAGGCCGACGCCCAGCTCGTGGCTGAACGACTGCTCAGGGCCTTGTGCGTGCCTTGCCATGTGCAAGGCTTCGAGCTGAACTTTGGCGCCAGCATGGGCGTCGCGCTGTGCCCGCAGCACGCGGCCGACGGCATCACCCTACTGCGCTACGCCGACATGGCCATGTACCACGCCAAAGAGCGCGGGCGGGCCAACTTCGCCTTCTACGCACCCTCCATGGGGCAAAAGATGGCCGAAAAAAACCTGCTGCACGACCGGCTCAAGATCGCGCTCGCCCAGGGCAGCCTTGCGCTGCACTACCAGCCTCAAGTGGACGTGGCCAGCGGCCGCATGGTGGCCGTCGAGGCCCTGTTGCGCTGGACCGACCCGCAACTGGGCGAGGTGTCGCCCGGGCGCTTCGTGCCAGTGGCCGAGGCCACTGGCCTGATCCTGGAGATGGGCGCTTGGGTGATCGCCGCCGCCTGCCGCCAGATTTCCGAATGGCTGCGCCAGGGCATCGCGCTGCGCGTGGCCGTGAACCTGTCGGCGCAGCAACTGCGCCAGGTCGATCTGGTGGATCAGGTGGCCTGCAACCTGCAGGCCCATGGTGTGCCGCCGCATCTGCTCGAGCTGGAGGTGACCGAGTCCGAGGCCCTGGCCGACCCCGAACTGGCCTGCAAGGTGCTGAGTGCGTTGCGCGCGCTGGGCATCTGCGTGGCGCTGGACGACTTTGGCACAGGCCATTCGTCGCTGGCTTATCTCAGGCAACTGCCGGTGTCGCGTATCAAGGTGGATCGCAGCTTCATGCGCCATGTGCCTGCCTGCGACAGCGAGAGCACGCTGGTGCGTGCCGTGCTGGCGCTGGCGCACACCATGGGGCTGCAGGTGGTGGCCGAGGGCGTGGAGACACCCTGCCAGCTGCAGTTTCTGCAGGGACTGCAATGCGCGCACTACCAGGGCTGGCTGTTTGCCAAGGCCCTGTTGCCAGAGGCCATTGCAGCGCTGTATTTGCAGGATATGGTGCAAACCGGCTTGATGGGGTATCAAGACTCTTGAAGTCGCCCTGTCTGAACGGGCGTGGACACATTCACGTGCCGGACTGACCGGGCTGCGGATGAACGAGGCTGCAGCGCGATTGCAGGCGACGCGGCCGCGTGGTGTGTCGCGCCTGCCGTGTCTGCCGGGCCTGTGCCGCGGCGTGTCCTTTGCAGGCTGGCGGCTGAACGGCGCCCGCCGCAGGCCAGCTCCAGCAAGGCTTCGCGCCGTATTTCGCAGTGCCAGCGGTCACGCCGCAGCAAACCGCCTTCGTGCGCCAGATGCGCCAGCGCACGCGCCACGGATTCGCGCGTGGTCGCAAGTAGCGCGGCCAACACCGTGTGGCTGGGCAGGCGCACCAGTGTGCTGCGCTGCAGATCGGCCAGTTGCACCAGTGCTCCAGCCATCTGGCCAACCACGCCGCGGATGCGCGCAATGCGCCCCCAGTCGGCCAGCCGCTCGGCCTCCAGTAGCTGCTCGCGGGCCAGCTCCAGCGCAAAGCTGTCCACGGCGGGGCCCAGCTCTTTAAGCGCGGTCAGTGGCAGCTCACACACGCGCCCGGGCGTCAGCGCCACGTACGACAGGCCGGCCGGCTGCTGAAGCACGGCGGGCGTGGCCAGCGACGCGCAGCAGCCCGCCATGCCCACGGAGCGGTTCACGCCATCGTCGCTGCGGCGCTGCACCAGCAGGGCGCCGATTTTGATCACCCGCACGCAGTGCATGCGCTCGCCCTGACGCTGCAGCAGCTCGCCTTTGCGAAAGCGCCGCTCGCTCAAGTGGGCGCGCCAGGCAGTGGGGAAGCTGGCATCCACGCGGCCCAGCAGGCATTGCGGGCGGCAGGCGCAGTCGCTGCAGGTGTTGCCGGTAGTCGCCGTCACGTCGGGCATCTCTTCCTTGAGTGAAAGTACCTCCGGCCTGTTGATAACCAACGCCAGGGGCTCGTCATGGGGTGAGGGGGTGAAAAACGCCCTGAATCGCAGGGGACGGCAGGGCAGATGCTGCAGTATGCATCGCCGTTACCTTTTGCAACGTGATTTGTGTCAATAGTGATGTGGCACCGGTGGCGGGCACGGTGGCTGAACCGCAGGCCCACCAACCGTCGCATCACTGTGCTTGTATCTTCTGTTCGTGAATCACACGGCCCATGGCGGCCGTGTCGGCGCGCATGCGGTTGGCCAACCCCTGGGCCGACGAGCCCACGGCCTGCCAGCCCTGTTGGAACAGCTTGGCACGCACTTCGGGGCTGCGGGCAATCTCGCCGGTCAGGATGGACAGCCGCTCCCGCACCGGCGCCGGCATGGAGGCGGGCGCGGCAAACGCGTTCCAGATTTCCAACTGGAAGTCGCGCACGCCGGCCTCGGCCAAGCTGGGAACCTCGGGTGCCAGTGTGCTGCGGCCGGCGGATGTCACACCGATCAGTCGCAGCTTGCCCGCGCGCGCCTGGGCCTGGGCCAGCGCGGGCGGCAGCAGTGCCATTTGCAGCTGATCGCCCAGCATGGCGGTGGCCACCTGCGGGTAGCCGGGGTAGGGCACGTGCACCGGGGCGATGCCGGTGCGCGCCTTGAGCAGTTCGGTGCCCAGGTGGCCCACCGTGCCCACGCCGGGCGTGCCGTAGCTCCAGCGGTCGCCGGCCTTGCGCGCGGCCTGCAGGAAGACGCGGGCGTCGGCACCGGCGGGCACGTCGGGGTGGCTCACCGGGGCGGTGAGGATCAGGGGCGACACGCCGATCAGCGACAGCGGCGCCAGATCCCGCACGGGGTCGTAGGGCACCTGTGGGTTGAGCAGCTTGGCGATGGTCAGGTTCCCGTTGATGAACAGGCCGATGGTGTGGCCGTCGCGCGCCTTGGCCACGGCATCGGCGCCGATGTTGCCGCCAGCGCCCACCTTGTTTTCCACCACCACCGGCTGACCCAGCGCCTGCGCCAGAGGCTCGGAGAAAGTGCGCGCCGTCAGGTCGGGCGAGGAGCCGGGCGGAAAGCCCACAATGATGCGCAGCGGCCTGGAGGGCCAGCCGGGGGTGGCGGGCACGGCATTCTTCTGGGCCGCAGCGGCGCCGCAGACCGATGCCAGGGCCAGCGCAAGCAGGCCGCGGCGGGCGAGGGGGTGGCGGGACATGGGGGAGATCTCCTGGTCGGGCGCGGGCAGCAAGGGCCGATCCCACAGGTGCTGCGCGCAAAGCAAAAAGGCGCGCAGCCCGGGTGGACTGCGCGCCTGGATTATCTGCCCGCGCTGCCGGCCGCAGTTCCAGCCGGGACGCGCACGGTACAGGCGGGCTTCAGGGGCTCAGGCGTATTCGACCAGCGCCTTTTTCATTTTCTTCATGGCGGCCACCTCGATCTGGCGGATGCGCTCCGCGCTCACGCCGTATTCAGCAGCCAGCTCGTGCAGCGTCATGCCGCCCGAGCCGTCGTCGTTCACCTGCAGCCAGCGCTGCTCGACGATGCGGCGGCTGCGCGCGTCCAGGCTGTCCAGGGCGGTGGCGATGCCGTCGGTGGCCAGCATATCGCGCTGGCGCGTCTCGATCATGGCCGTGGGCTCATGGGCGGCGTCGGCCAGGTAAGCGATGGGGCCGAAGGCCTGCTCGCCGTCGTCGCTGGGCGCGGGGTCCAGCAGCACGTCACCGCCGGACATGCGTGTTTCCATCTCGATGACTTCTTCGCGCTTGACGTTGAGCTGCTCGGCCACCAGGTCGATCTCGTGGTCGGATAGCGTCTCGCGGTGCGTGTTGGCATCCAGCGCATCGGCCTTGAAGCCCTGCTTCATTGAGCGCAGGTTGAAAAACAGCTTGCGCTGCCCCTTGGTGGTGGCCACCTTGACCATGCGCCAGTTCTTCAGGATGTATTCGTGGATCTCGGCCTTGATCCAGTGCATGGCGTAGCTGACCAGACGCACGCCCTGGTCCGGGTCGAAGCGCTTGACGGCCTTCATCAGCCCCACGTTGCCTTCCTGGATCAGATCGCCGTGCGGCAGGCCGTAGCCCAGGTACTGGCGCGAGATGGACACCACCAAACGCAGGTGCGACAGCACCAGCCGGCCGGCGGCCTCGACGTTGTTGTCATCCTTGAGCTGGCGCGCATAGCGCTGTTCTTCTTCCAGCGTGAGCAGCGGCAGGCGGTTGACGGCGGAAATGTAGGCGTCCAGGTTGCCCAGCGGTGGAACCAGCGCCCAAGGGTTGACAGACGCCAGTGTCGTCACGGAGGTAGCAGTCTGGAGGGCCATGTCGGTAGTCCTTTCTTCCATAGCGAATCATGTTAGCACTCTCTTGGATGGAGTGCCAAAGCCGGAGTTCCCGCGGGGGGGTGGCGTTTGTTCGGTCAATCGCCGGGCTGCGATGGTGTTTAGCGCTGCCGCGATATGCTCGTTCCTGCGCACACCTGGTGCAAGCGGGCATTCTGGTCAGCGGCCATATGCATCCTCAAACCGCACGATGTCGTCCTCGCCCAGGTAAGAGCCGGATTGCACCTCGATCATCTCCAGGTCGATCTGGCCGGGGTTTTCCAGCCTGTGCCTGACGCCCAGCGGGATGTACGTGGACTGGTTTTCGGTCAGCAGAAAGTCTTCATCGCCTCTGTGCACGCGGGCCGTTCCGCGCACCACGATCCAGTGCTCGGCGCGGTGGTGGTGCATCTGCAGTGACAGCTTGCAGCCCGGCTTGACCATGATGCGCTTGACCTGAAAGCGCGCGCCCGTGTCCACCCCGTCGTACCAGCCCCAGGGGCGATACACCTTGCGGTGCACCAGTCCCTCGGAGTGACCTTCGCGCTTGAGCTGATCCACGATCTTCTTCACATCCTGGGTGTGGCGCTGGTCGGCCACCAGCACGGCATCGGGGGTTTCCACCACGATCAGCCCTTGCACGCCCACGCAAGCCAGCAGGCGCCCCGACGACAGCGCCAGGGTGTTGCTGCTGTCATGCATCAGGGTGCGCCCCTGCACGACATTGCCGTGCGGGTCTTTGGGTAGCACCTGCCACAGCGCCTCCCACGAGCCCACGTCGGACCAGCCTGCATCCAGCGCAATCACGGCGCCCGTCGGCATACCCTGCGGGTCGGGTGCGCCCTGCGCCCCGGTCAGGCGCTCCATCACGGCATAGTCGATGGAGTCGATGGGGCAGGCGGCAAAGGCTTCGCTGCCGGCGCGAAAAAACCACAAGTCGGACACGCCGCTGTCCCAGGCTGCCTCGCACGCCTGCAGGATGTCTGGCCGGCACAGTTGCAGCGCCTTCAGCCAGACCGAGGCGCGCAGCACAAATAGCCCGCTGTTCCACAGATAGTCGCCCGACTGCACATAGGCTTGTGCCGTGGCGTGGTCGGGTTTTTCGACAAAACGGGTGATGGCGTTTGCGCCGTCACTGTTCAACGTGGCGCCCGCCTGGATGTAGCCGTAGCCCGTCTCGGGCCGGTCAGGGGTGATGCCGAAGGTGACGATGACGTTTTCTTGCGCCAGGCGAGCGGCCTGACAGACCGCCTTCTGAAAGACCGCGGGCTGGGTCACGACGTGATCGGCCGGCATGACCAGCAGCACCGGATCCTGGTCTTGACCGGTTGGACTGGTTGGATCGGATTGAGCGGCTCGTGTGGCCAAGGCCGCCAGCGTCAGCGCCGGCGCAGTGTTGCGGCCGACGGGCTCCAGGATGATGCGGCCGCTCTTGCCGATGGTGCGCAACTGCTCTGCCACCACGAAGCGGTATTCATCGTTGCATACCACCAGCGGCGGTGCGCAGTGGGCGCCGGACATTCCATCAAGGCGGCGCAGCGTTGACTGCAGCAGCGAGTCACCGCCGGTGAGGGCAAGCAACTGCTTGGGATATTTTTCGCGCGACAGCGGCCACAGGCGCGTGCCCGAACCACCCGACAACACCACTGGCTGAATCAACATGGCTCGTTCACCCCCCCATTAGTCTGCGCGCGCAGGGGCCATCGCGGCATTGCGCCCTATCGTAGCCTCGTAGTGCCCGGCGTGCCAGCGGCGGGCCCGGCGTGCGCTGCGCTGCTGCTGTGCGGTACGGTGCGCCATCACATCGCAGCGCGATAGCGGGGGCCTCAATGCCCGGGGTCGCGCTGCGCGTGAACGGGTTTTCAGCGAAGACCTGCCGCTACGCGCAACGCCTGGGCTTTGTCGGTGCGCTCCCAGGAGAACTCGGGTTCTTCGCGGCCGAAGTGGCCGTAGGCAGCGGTTTTTTCGTAGATCGGGCGCAGCAGATCAAGCATCTGGATGATGCCCTTGGGGCGCAGGTCAAAGTGGGCCTTCACCAGTTCGGCAATTTTCTCGTCGGGGATCACGCCCGTGCCTTCGGTGTACACGGTGATGTTCATCGGGTGCGCCACGCCAATCGCGTAGGCCACCTGGATCTGGCACTGGCGCGCCAGGCCAGCGGCCACGATGTTCTTGGCCACGTAGCGGGCGGCGTAGGCGGCGCTGCGGTCCACCTTGGTCGGGTCTTTGCCGCTGAAGGCGCCGCCGCCGTGCGGGCAGGCGCCGCCATAGGTGTCCACGATGATCTTGCGCCCCGTCAGGCCGCAGTCGCCCTGCGGCCCGCCAATGACGAAGCGGCCGGTGGGGTTGATCAGGTATTTGGTGTCCTGCAGCCACTCTTTGGGCAGCACGGGCTTGATGATTTCCTCGATCACCGCCTCGACGAAGCTGGACTTCATCTTGGTCTGCGACTCGCTCTGGTCGGGGTGATGCTGGGTGGAGAGCACCACCGTGTCGATGCTGTGGGGCTTGCCGTCCACGTAGCGCATGGTCACCTGGCTCTTGGCGTCCGGGCGCAAAAACGGCAGGCGGCCATCTTTACGCAGCTGGGCCTGGCGCTCGACCAGGCGGTGCGCGTAGTAGATGGGCGCGGGCATCAGCTCGGGCGTTTCGTCGCAGGCGTAGCCGAACATCAGGCCCTGGTCGCCGGCGCCGGTGTTCAGGTGGTCGTCGCTGGCATGATCCACGCCTTGGGCGATGTCGTTGCTTTGCTTGTCGTAGGCCACCAGCACCGCGCAGCCTTTGTAGTCGATGCCGTAGTCGGTGTTGTCGTAGCCGATGCGCTTGATGGTGTCGCGCGCAATTTGAATGTAGTCGGGCGTCGGGGCATCGGATCGGATGCTGATTTCGCCCGCAAGAACCACAAGTCCGGTGTTGGTCAGGGTTTCTGCGGCAACCCGCGCAAGTGGATCGACCTTGAGGATCGCGTCCAGGATGGCGTCGGAAATCTGGTCCGCCACCTTGTCGGGGTGGCCTTCAGAGACCGATTCGGACGTAAAGAGGAAATCGTTCGCCATTTGAATAAACTCCGTTGTTTTCAGCATTTGGGCGTTGCCCAGCGCCTCACGGGGCTTTGGCGAACGCTTTAGCAGTAGTGTTTAACGTCGCCCTGCAAGTTGCTCATTTAACTCGGCGACGGCCGTCATTGTAATGTCATCCCTTTTTCGCCTTGTTTCCGCGCTGCCATTGCGGTGGCTGCATGCCGTGGGTGCGCTGCTGGGCTGGGTGGTGTTTCTGGCCTCGCCCACCTACCGTCGCCGCTTTCTGGATAACGCCCGTCTGGCGGGCTACGGGCTGCGCCAGGTGCGTGCGGCCATTGGCCACGCGGGCCGCATGGTGGCCGAGGCGCCGCGGCTGTGGCTGGCCAGCGAGCCTCCCGCCTGCGAGGTGCGCGGCGCCGAATGCGTGCAGCAGGCCTGGGCGCGGGGGCGCGGCATCGTGTTCCTCACGCCGCACATCGGCTGCTTCGAGTTGTCGGTGCAGGCGGCCGCGCGTCGCTGGTCGGCGCAGTACGGGTCCATCACCATCCTGTACCGCCCCGCGCGCCAGCGCTGGCTGGCGCAGGTGATGCAGACGGCGCGCAACCGCCCCGGCATTGCCGCCGTGCCGACCACGCTGCAGGGCGTGCGCCAGATGCTCAAGGCGTTGCGCGCCGGGCGCGCCGTGGGCCTGTTGCCCGACCAGGTGCCGCCGCAGGGCATGGGGCTGTGGGCGCCGTTTTTCGGCCGCCCTGCCTACACCATGACGCTGGCCGCGCGGCTGGTACAGCAGACCGGCGCCGCGGTGGTGCTGGCGCGCTGCGAGCGTCTGCCACGCGGGCGCGGCTATGTGCTGCACCTGCAGCCGCTGGCCGAGCCGCTGGCGTCCACCATCGATGCAGCCGTGCTGCAGATCAATCAAGCCATGGAACAACTCATTCGCCAAAGCCCGCAGCAGTACCTGTGGGGTTACGCCCGCTACAAGCAGCCCCGCGCAGAGATGCATACCACTGGCGACACCGGCACGGCCGCCGAGGGGCGCGCATGATGGCGCGTGCGGGCATCGCGCTGCTCAACTTGTTGGGGCGCCTGCCGTTGCCGGTGCTGCGGGCGTTGGGGCGGCTCATCGGCAGGGTGCTGTTTGTGCTGGCCGTGCCACGGCGGCGGGTAGCTCTGCGCAACCTGGCGCTGTGCTTTCCGGATGTGCCCGAGCCGCAGCGCCGCGCCTGGGCGCGCGAGTCCTTCGAGGTGTTCTGCCAGACCTTTCTGGACCGCGGCTGGCTGTGGTCCGCTCCGCAGGCGCTGGTGCGCAGCCGCATCAAGCTGGTAGGCGCGCTGCACGAGCTGGAAGGCGACACGCCCACCATCGTCTTTGCGCCGCACTTCTACAGCATGGACGCGGGCGGCCTGGCCTTGCCGCTGAACACGCAACGCGAGTTCACCTCCATCTTCGCCACCAACCCTGATCCCGCGCTGGACGCCTGGTTCATGGCCGGCCGCCAGCGCTTTGGCAGGGTGCGCATGCTCAACCGCGCCGATGGCGTCAAGCCCATCATCTCTTGCCTGCGAAAAGGAGGGCTGCTGTACCTGTTGCCCGACATGGACTACGGCAGGAACGACTCGGTGTTCGTGCCCTTTTTTGCGGTGCCCGATGCGGCCACCATCCCGTCGTTGTCGCGTTTTGCGCGCCTGGGCCGCGCCAAGGTGGTGGCTCTGTACAGCCGCATGACTGCCGAAGGCTACGTGGCCGAGCTGACCCCTGCCTGGGACAACTTCCCCACCGATGACCATGTGGCCGACACCGCGCGCATGAACCGCGAGCTGGAAGCCGCCATTCGCACCATGCCCGCGCAGTACTACTGGGTGCACAAGCGCTTCAAGACGCGCCCCGAGGGGCAGGCGTCCGTCTACTAAGAGGCTGGGCGCAGGTTCGGGTGTTGCATTGCCCAGATATTTTGCTATCTATTTAATAGCTTTTGGCGCTTGATAATTAAGGGCTGGAGCCGGATTTGACTCTTATTGTGGCGCTGCTGCGCCGTCTTGCGGCGGCTCGTCCTGCATGTCTTGCGCTACCTCTGCTTCCTGTGCATCGTCGGATTCCTGCGGTGGAGTGTCGGGATGCGCCCACTGCCACAGCAGCTGCGCCACTTCGTCCACGCCTTGCTTTTTCAGGGCAGAGAACATGCGCACTTCGCCGCCGCCAGCCTGCAGCCGCATGATCGACAGCGCCCTGGCCTGCTCGGCACGGGTCAGCTTGTCGGCCTTGGTCAGCAGCACCAGAAACTTCAAGCCCGCCTCCACGCGCGGGCGCACCGCGTTCAGCAGCGCGTCGTCGAGCTCCGTCAGGCCCAGGCGCGGGTCGCACAGCAGCACGATGGCGCTGAGGCTGGGGCGCTCGATCAGGTAGTTGAGCATCACGCGCTGCCAGCGTTGCTTGTCAGTGCGCGACACCGCCGCGTAGCCATAGCCCGGCAGGTCGGCCAGCACCGCATCGGTCACGCCCTGCTTGCCCAGCGCAAACAGGTTGATGTGCTGCGTGCGCCCTGGCTTCTTGGAGGCAAAGGCCAGCTGGCGCTGCTGCGTGAGGGTGTTGATGCAGGTGGACTTGCCGGCATTGGAGCGGCCCACGAAGGCGATCTCCGGCACGTCGATCGCCGGCAGGTGGTGCAGCTGCGCGGCGGTGGTCAGAAAGCGTGCGGTGTGCATCCATCCCATGGCGACCTTGGCGTCAGGTGCCGGCGGCAAGGAGCCAGCAACTGGCGCATGTGATGTGGTCGTCATATATCGGTTTTCCCGGGATTTGGCAAAGCAGGGGCGCATTGTAGAATCGCCCGGTTTTTGGGCCACCCTACAAGACTCCACCCTATGAAGTTGCTTGCCTCTGTGCTGATGGCTGCCGCGCTGGCAGCTCCCGCTTTTCCGGCCCTTGCAGCGGGCGAAACCCCGGCGCAGCAGAAAGTTGCCAAACCCGATCTGGTCAAGGGTCAGGCCAGTTTTGCAGCGGTGTGCGTGGCCTGTCATGCGGCGGATGGCAATTCCACCATCCCCGCCAACGCCAAACTGGCCCAGCAGCACCCCGAATACCTGCTCAAGCAGCTGCAAGAGTTCAAGTCGGGCAAGCGCGCCGACCCGGTGATGCAGGGCATGGCCGCGCTGCTGACCGACGACGACATGCGCAACGTGGCCTGGTGGCTGGCTTCCCAGCCCGCCAAGGAAGGCTTTGCCAAGGACAAGGATCTTGTGGCCCTTGGCGAGCGCATCTACCGCGGTGGCATCCAGGAGCGCAACATCGCAGCCTGCGCGGGCTGTCACAGCCCCAACGGTGCCGGCATCCCGTCGCAGTACCCGCGCCTGTCTGGCCAGCACGCCGAATACACGGTCAAGCAGCTCGTGGACTTTCGCGATGGCAAGCGCGGCAACAATGCGCAGATGCGTGATGTGGCGGCCAAGCTCAACGACCGCGAAATCAAGGCGGTGTCCGACTACATCGCCGGCCTGCGCTGATTCACGTCAAATTGCCAGGGGTGCTCCTGGGCGCCAGGGGAACCAAGCGCCGATAATCGCGCCCAAGACGGGCAGGCCCATCTGAATTGATGGCCTGCCTTTTTTTCTGGGTGCTGATGCAAGCAAGACGGCGACACGCGGCCATGCAACGATGGAACCGCCTGGAGATCGGCTGTGTTGTCTTGCGCAGGCCGTGACTCCTTCGTGCCGCTACGTCTTCATGCCTGACACTTCTACCGCCCACGGCCCCGCGCCGCGCACACTTGCCCTGCGGCCGCTGACCGAGCTGCTGGCGTCCATGCGCTTCGCCATCGCGCTGCTGACGGTGATCTGCATTGCCTCAGTCATCGGCACGGTGCTCAAGCAGCATGAGCCGGCGGTCAATTACGTCAACCAGTTCGGGCCGTTCTGGGCCGAGCTGTTCCTGGCGCTCAAGCTCAACGCCGTGTACAGCGCCTGGTGGTTTGTGCTGATCCTGGCCTTCCTGGTGCTCAGCACCTCGCTGTGCATCACCCGGCATGCCCCCAAGTACCTGGCCGATTTGCGCACCTACAAGGAAAACATCCGCGAAAAAAGCCTGCAGGCCTTTCACCACAAGGCCAGCGCCACGTTGACCGGCGAGCCGCCACAGGCGGCAGCGCAGCGCATCGGCCAGCTGCTGGTGTCGGGTGGCTGGAAGGTGCGGCTGCAGCAGCGCCAGACGGCCGCGGGCGACGGCTGGATGGTGGCGGCCAAGGCCGGCGCGGCCAACAAGCTGGGCTACATCGCCGCGCACAGCGCCATCGTGCTGGTGTGCCTGGGGGGGCTGCTGGATGGCGACCTGATGGTGCGTGCGCAAACCTGGTTTGGCGGCAAGACGCCCTACGCCGGCGGCGGGCTGATTGCCGACGTCAAGCCCGAGCACCGCCTCTCAGAGCGCAACCCCACCTACCGCGGCAACCTGGTGGTAGCCGAGGGCACGCAGTCGAGCACCGCCATCCTGAGCCAGTCCGACGGCGTGCTGCTGCAAGAACTGCCCTTCGCCGTGGAGCTCAAGAAGTTCATCGTCGAGCATTACTCCACCGGCATGCCCAAGCTGTTCGCCAGCGAAATCGTGATCCACGACCGCGCCACCGGCCAGGCCACGCCGGCGCGGGTGGAGGTGAACCATCCGGTGAGCTATAAGGGCGTGGAGATCTACCAGTCCAGTTTTGACGACGGCGGCTCGAAGGTCGTGCTGCGCGCGCGCCCCATGGTGCCGGGCACCCAGCCCTTCGATGTGCAGGGCGTGATCGGCGGCTCCACCCAGCTGACCAACATGGGCTCGGGCGAGGGCGCCACGCTGGAGTTCACAGGACTGCGGGTGCTCAACGTCGAAAACTTCAGCGGCACCGGTGCCAGCGGCTCGGGCGCGGACGTGCGCAAGGTGGATTTGCGCGAGTCGATCGAGTCGCGCCTGGGCGCGGGCAACAAGACCGTCACCAAGCGCGAGCTGCGCAACGTCGGCCCCAGCATCACCTACAAGCTGCGTGATGCAGCAGGCCAGGCGCGCGAGTTTCACAACTTCATGCTGCCGGTGGACACAGGCGACGGCCAGCCCGTGTACCTGCTGGGGGTGCGCGACACACCGGCCGAGCCTTTCCGCTATCTGCGCGTGCCGGTGGACAGCGAAGGCGGCATGGACGGCTTTTTGCGCATGCGGCTGGCGCTGGCCGACCCCGCGTTGCGCGCGCAGGCGGTGCGCCGCTACGCCGCCACAGCGGTAGATGCATCGCGCCCCGAGCTGGCCGAGCAGCTGGCGCTATCCGCCGAGCGCGCCCTGGCGCTGTTTGCCGGAGCGCTGGACGACGCCGGCACTCCATCGGACACGCGCCCACGCAGCGGCCTGCAGGCGATCTCGGACTTCATCGAGGGCAACGTGCCCGAGCCCGAGCGCGCCCGCGCGGCGGACGTGCTGGTGCGCATCCTCAACGGCGCGCTGTTCGAGCTGGCGCAGCTCACGCGTGAGCGCGCGGGCCTGGCGCCGCTGCCGCAAGATGCCGCCACGCAGGCCTTCATGACGCAGGCAGTGCTCAGTCTGAGCGACGCGCAGGCCTACCCCGCACCCCTGGCCTTCGAGCTGCGCGACTTCACGCAGGTGCAGGCCAGCGTGTTCCAGGTCGCAAGAGCACCCGGCAAGGGCGTGGTTTATCTGGGCTGCGCCTTGCTGATCGTCGGCATCTTCGCCATGCTTTACGTGCGCGAACGCCGCCTGTGGGTCTGGCTGGCCCCTGGCGACAGCGGCACGCAGGCGACGATGGCTTTGTCCACCAACCGCAAGACGCTGGATGCAGACCGCGAGTTTGTGCAGCTGGGCAGCAAACTGATCGGAACAACACCCCCCCACGGAGGTACATGATGAACACGGCCACGACCAACGCCACGACCACGCTGACGCTCAACGAGGGCTACTTTGCGCGCCGCAACTGGTTTGACTGGCTGTTCGCGCTGCTGGTGGCGGCCGGCGGCGTGTTTGCGCTGCAGCGCTACGCGCCGTACATGGATGTGTATGAAAAGGCCATCTTGCTGGGCTCCATCCCCTGCGCCATCTGGCTGGGCTGGTTCTGGCGGCCGCTGCGCGTGCTGATGCTGGCGGTGGCGGGCTTGTCGCTGCTGGCCATCGCGCTGTACCAGGTGGACGGCGCGGGCAGCCTGGCGCGGGCCGATACGGTGTTTGGCCTCAAATATTTCCTGTCGAGCCAGTCGGCCATCCTGTGGATGAGCATGCTGTTCTTCATGAGCACCGCGTTTTACTGGGTCGGCACGTTATCGCGCGGCCAGGGCCAGGCGCTGATGCGCATCGGCTCGCACATTGCGTGGGTGGCGGTGGCGCTGGCGCTCATCGGGACCATGGTGCGCTGGTACGAGAGCTACCTGATCGGCCCGGACGTGGGCCACATCCCGGTGAGCAACCTCTACGAGGTGTTCATCATGTTCTGCTGGATGACGGCGCTGTTCTACCTGTACTACGAAGAGCAATACCAGACCCGTGCGCTGGGCGGTTTTGTGATGCTGGTGGTGAGCGCGGCGGTGGGCTTTTTGCTGTGGTACACGGTGGTGCGCGAGGCGCACGAGATCCAGCCGCTGGTGCCCGCCCTGAAAAGCTGGTGGATGAAGCTGCACGTGCCCGCCAACTTCATCGGCTACGGCACCTTTGCGCTGGCGGCCATGGTGGCTTTTGCCTACCTGATCAAGCAGCAGGCTACCGAGACGCGCTGGTATAAGTTGGCGCCGCTGTGGCTGCTGGGCGTGGTGCTGTGCTTTGAGCCCATCGTGTTCCGCCAGGGCGGCACCGAGGGTGGCAGCAGTTACTGGATGGTCTATTTCGGCATCTCCGCGCTGATCGTGGCGGGCATCTTGCTGGCGCGCAGGCGCATTGCCGAGCGCCTGCCGTCCTTTGAAATCCTGGACGACGTGATGTACAAGTCCATCGCCGTGGGCTTTGCGTTCTTCACCATCGCCACCGTGCTGGGCGCGCTGTGGGCCGCCGAGGCCTGGGGTGGCTACTGGAGCTGGGATCCCAAGGAAACCTGGGCGCTGATCGTCTGGCTCAACTACGCCGCCTGGCTGCACATGCGCCTGATGAAAGGGTTGCGCGGCACCCTGTCCGCCTGGTGGGCGCTGGTGGGGCTGGCCGTCACCACCTTCGCCTTTCTGGGGGTGAACATGTTCCTGAGCGGGTTGCACAGCTACGGAACACTATAAAAATAATAGCTGCCAGCGCTTGTATTAAAAGGGCTGGCGGCCATTTTGGCTATTATCTGCAGGCAATGCCCCGGCGCTGCGCGGCAGGCGTATGCGCTGATTCGGTGGGCTCCATTGGTGGGACAATCGCCCGCTCGCCCGGCCATGGGACTGCCGCAGCGCTGCTGCGGTGTGTCCCGGGCCGTTCACCGTTCTTTTTTTCGAGAGTCGTTACACCATGAAGAAGATTGCCGCTGTTGCCCTGTTTGCCCTGGGCGCCGTGCTGGCGGGTTGCTCCAAGCAAGAGCCTGCTGCCCCTGCCGCCGCGCCTGCGCCTGCCCCTGCGGCAGTCACCCAGATCGTCATTGGCCTGGACGACAACTTCCCGCCCATGGGTTTTCGCGATGAAAAAAACGAGCTCGTCGGCTTTGACATCGACATGGCCCGCGAGGCCGCCAAGCGCCTGGGTCTTGAGGTGCAGTTCAAGCCCATCGACTGGAGCGCCAAAGAGGCCGAGCTGTCCGGCAAGCGCGTGGATGCGCTGTGGAACGGCCTGACCATCACCGAAGAGCGCAAGCAGAACATTCTGTTCACCGCGCCCTACATGGAAAACCACCAGATCATCGTGGTGCCCGCCGGCTCGGCCATCAAGACCAAGGCCGACCTGGCCGGCAAGGTGGTCGGCGCCCAGGAAGGCTCCAGCGCGGTCGATGCCATCAAGAAAGAAGACGCCGTCTTCAAGTCGCTCAAAGAGCTCAAGACCTTTGGTGACAACGTGACCGCCCTGATGGACTTGAGCACCGGCCGCCTGGAAGCCGTGGTGGTCGATGAAGTGGTGGGCCGCTATTACGTGGCCAAGAAGCCCGATGCCTACGCCGTGCTGGACGACAACTTCGGCACGGAGGAATACGGCGTGGGCCTGCGCAAGGACGACACCGAGTTGCACGGCAAGCTGGACAAGGCCCTGGCCGACATGAAGCAGGATGGCAGCGCCGCCAAGATTGCCGAGCAGTGGTTCGGCAAGAACATCATCAAATAAAGTACAACCCCCTGAGGCGCTGCGCGCCTTCCCCCTTCTCTCGCAACGCAGCGCGTTGCGGGAAGGGGGACGCAGCCAGCGCGGCGGGGCGGCCCTTGCGCGGCTGCCCTGGGATGGGGCAGCGCCAGTTGCAACGGTTGTGGGCTGGGCAAAACACTGAACTGGCACGACCTCCATGGACTACGTTTATTCCCTTCTGGGCCCGCTGGCGCAGGGCGCCGCCGTCACCCTGAAGCTGTTTGTCATCACGCTGGTGCTGGCCGTGCCCCTGGGCCTGGCGCTGGCCCTGGCGCGGCTGTCGCGCTTTGCGCCGCTGTCGGGCTTCGTCAACGGCTACATCTGGCTCATGCGCGGCACGCCGCTCATGCTGCAGATGCTGTTCATCTACTTTGCGCTGCCCTTCGTGCCGGTGATCGGCGTGCGCTTGCCGGATTTTCCTGCCGCCGTGGCAGCGTTTGCGCTGAACTACGCCGCCTACTTTGCCGAGATTTTTCGCGCCGGCATCCAGTCGGTGGACCGCGGCCAGTACGAGGCCGCCAAGGTGCTGGGCATGAGCTACGGCCAGACCATGCGCCGCATCGTGCTGCCGCAGATGGTGCGCAGCATCCTGCCGCCCATGAGCAACGAGACCATCACGCTGGTCAAGGACACGTCCCTCATCTACGTGCTGGCGCTCAACGATCTGCTGCGCGCCGCGCGCGGCATCGTGCAGCGCGACTTCACCACCACGCCCTTCATCGTGGCGGCGGCCTTCTACCTGGCCATGACGTTGCTGCTCACCTGGGGCTTCCAGCGCCTGGAAAAACGCTATGCCAAATTTGATCAGTGACATCCCCATGATCGATGCACGCGACGTGCGCAAGCGCTTTGGCCGCCACGAGGTGCTGCGCGGCGTGTCGCTGCAGATGCGCAAAGGCGAGGTGGTGGCAGTGATCGGCCCGTCGGGCTCGGGCAAGAGCACCTTTTTGCGCTGCCTGAACCACCTGGAGACCATCGACAGCGGCCACATCGCCATCGAGGGCGAAACGCTGGCCACCACCGACGCCCAGGGCCGCTGCGCCTACGTGCCCGACGCCCAGCTGCGCCGCATCTGCGCCAAGACCGGTATGGTGTTCCAGCACTTCAACCTGTTTCCGCACCTGACAGTGCTGCAAAACCTGATCGAGGCGCCCATGGTGGTGCAGGGCCTGGCGCGCGATGCCGCCATCGCCCGCGCCGAGACGTTGCTGGCCAAGGTCGGCCTGTCGCAAAAGCGAGACAACTACCCCTCGCGCCTGTCTGGCGGTCAAAAGCAGCGCGTGGCGATTGCACGCGCGCTGTGCATGCAGCCGGACATCATGCTGTTCGACGAACCCACATCGGCGCTGGATCCCGAACTGACCGGCGAAGTGCTGCGCACCATGCGCGAATTGGCCGACGAGCGCATGACCATGCTGGTGGTCACGCATGAGATGGGTTTTGCGCGCGAGGTGGCGAACACCGTGGCCTTCATGGATCAGGGCGAGTTGATCGCTGCGCGGCCTGCGGCCGATTTTTTTGCCGATCCGGGGCACGAGCGGGCACGGGCGTTCCTGCAGCACATGCTTTGACCGATCAACCCCAATTTAATTGGAATCTGACCCCCATTTATCTTTTTCCCCGGGGGTCAACCGGCCGCAGACACCATCACCTCTGGCAACTGCGCCGGATCGCGCACCTCGTCCAGCACATCCCCGCTGTGCAGCGCCAGTGCAGGTCGTGCCAGTAGATCGCGCATAAAGTTCGGCTGCGCCAGCAGCGCGTGGTGCATGGCGCCGTTGTACAGCTGCAGGCCGGTCAAGCCCCGTGCGGCGATGCGCGTGTCCACCTCGGTGGCTGTCAGCAGGGCAGGGTCGGTGGTGTCGGAGGCCATGCCCATGCACCACAGCGTGCCGTACAGCGGCACGTACTGCAGATAGGGACGGAAGATGGGGAACACCGCGCGCACCGATGCGGCGATGCGGCCCAGGCTGTGCGGCAGGTGCACGGGCGAGCCCAGGTGCAGCGACAGCACGCCGCCGGGGTGGAGCGCGCGGCGGCAGGCGGCGTAGAACTCCACGGTGTACAGCTCCACCGCCGGGCCGAAGGGATCGGTCAGGTCCAGGATGATCTGGTCGAAGCGCTCCCCGGTCTGGCCGATGAAGGCGCGCGCGTCGCCCAGGCGCAGCTCCAGCCGGGGGTCGTCAAACGCGCCGTGGTGAATGGCACCGAGCCATTCGCGGGCCATGGCGATGACCTCACTGTCCAGTTCGGCCAGCACCACGCGCTCCATGCCCGGCAGTTTGAGCAGTTCTTCGGCCGCGCCGCCGTCGCCGCCGCCCACCACCAGCGCGCTGCGCACATCCGGGTGGGTGATGGCGGGCAGGTGCACCATGGGCTCGTGGTAGAAAAATTCATCGCGCTCGCTGGTCATGAAGCAGCCGTCGATGCGCATCACGCGGCCGAACTGCGGGTTCTCGAACACCTCAATGGCCTGCCAGGCCGACTGGCGCCGCGCTAGCAGGCGCGTGTCGCGCAGGTAAAAACCGAAGTCGGCATTCAGGCGCTCGGCCACGTAGCGCGTGGCCTGCGTGGGGGGGGCGCCGCGCATCAGGCGCGATCCACGCGGTGCAGGTGGGGGTCGGCCGGGTTGAAGGCGGCCAGCAGGGCGTCAAAGAGTTTTTGCGCTTTGGGCCGGTTGTTTTCGGTGTAATTGCACACGTACACGTCCAGCGTCACGTAACCCGCCTCGGGCCAGGTGTGGATGGACAGGTGCGATTCGGCCAGCACCACCACGCCGGTCACGCCGCCGCCTTCGCCAAAGCTGTGAAACAGAGCGCCCACGGTGCTCAGGCCGGCCGCGGCCACCCGATCCTTGCAAAACGATTCCAGATACGCGGCGTCCAGCATCAGTCGGCTGTCACATAGACAGCCATACAGGTCGCCTATCAGGTGCAGGCCGGTGGCCTGACGCTGAGGGGTGTGGGCCTGAATGGGGACGACGGGCTGGAGATTTTTCATGGGTCTGAAGCCTTTTCTGGTTGTGCGGGTGGGGGCCACGCCGGCGCCATGGCCGGCACTCTGCACCGGCGCCAACGCACAACAAAAGCAAAGGGAAATGCCGCTGGCCATTGCCGCGCCCTCGTTCCGTCGCGCGCCGTGGCGCCCGTGCAACGCTGACTGCAATCCGCCCGGCAGGGCCGAGCGTGACTTCTCTCAGAACTGTCAACTATAGCCAGACGTCATATGCAAACCGAAGGTTTTCATGTCTGACGCAGTGGGGCACTCGGCTTTCCCCCTATGATTCCCAGCTTTCAGCCGGTCATCGGCGGCCCCCTGCCATTCAACATGTCATCCAACCCGCCATCTGCTGCTGGTGCCCTTGTGGAGCTGCGCAACGTCACCTTCGGGTATGGCGAGCGCACGGTCTTGCGCGACCTGTCGCTGTCGATTCCGCGCGGCAAGGTCACGGCGCTGATGGGAGCGTCGGGCGGCGGCAAGACCACGGTGCTGCGCCTCATTGGCGGCCAGCAACGCGCCCAGCAGGGCGAGGTGCTGCTTGGCGGGCAGGACGTGGGCCGCATGGATGCCGCGCAGCTGTATGCGGCGCGCCGGCGCATGGGCATGCTGTTTCAGTTTGGCGCGCTGTTCACCGACATGAGCGTGCTGGACAACGTGGCCTTTCCGCTGCGCGAGCACACCGACCTGCCCGAGGATTTGATCCGCGACATTGTGCTCATGAAACTGCACGCGGTGGGCTTGCGCGGCGCGCGCGACCTGATGCCCAGCCAGATTTCGGGTGGCATGGCGCGGCGCGTGGCGCTGGCGCGCGCCATTGCGCTGGACCCGGAGTTGGTCATGTACGACGAGCCCTTTGCCGGCCTGGACCCGATCTCGCTGGGTACGGCGGCGCAGCTGATTCGCCAGCTCAATGACACCATGGGGCTGACCACCATCATCGTCTCGCACGATCTGGAAGAAACCTTCCGCCTGGCGGATCACGTCATCATCCTGGGCCCGGGCACGGTGGCGGCGCAGGGCACGCCTGAAGAAGTGCGCGCCAGCGCCGATCCGCTGGTGCACCAGTTTGTGCATGCGCTGCCCACGGGGCCGGTGCCGTTTCACTACCCTGGGCCCAGCGTGGCCGATGACTTTGGCCCGCTGCGCTCGACAGCAGCCCAGGTCAGCCAGGGCGGAGGGGCGCGATGAGTTGGTGGCGACCGTCGCATGTGGGTTACGCTGTGCGCCGCAAGCTGGTGCACGTGGGCATGGGCGCGCGCCTGTTTGCGCGCCTGCTGGGGCTGGTCGGGGACATGCTGCGCCGCCCGGCGCTGGTGCGCGACCAGGTGCATTTTTTGGGCAACTATTCACTGTCCATCATCGCCGTGTCGGGCTTGTTCGTGGGTTTTGTGCTGGCGCTGCAGGGCTACAACGTGCTGCAGCTGTACGGCTCGTCCAATTCGCTGGGCCTGGTGGTCACGCTGAGCCTGGTGCGCGAGCTGGGGCCGGTGATCACGGCGCTGCTGTTCGCCGGCCGCGCGGGCACGTCGCTGACGGCCGAAATCGGCCTGATGCGCGCGGGCGAGCAGCTGTCGGCCATGGAGATGATGGCGGTGGACCCGGTGCGCCGCATCTTGGCGCCGCGCTTTTGGGGCGGCGTGATCGCCATGCCGGTGCTGGCGCTGGTCTTCAACGCGGTAGGCGTGATCGGCGGCTGGCTGGTAGGCGTGGTGATGATTGGCGTGGACGGCGGGGCCTTCTGGGGCCAGATGCAAAGCGGCGTCGATGTCTGGAAGGACGTGGGCAATGGCATCGTCAAGAGTCTGGTGTTCGGCGTGGCCGTCACCTTCGTTGCGGTGCTTCAGGGCTTCGTGGCCAAGCCCACGCCGGAGGGCGTGTCGCGTGCCACTACCCGCACGGTGGTAATGGCGTCTCTCACCGTGCTGGCGCTGGACTTTGTCCTGACGGCGCTGATGTTCAGTATTTGAGGGGCTGCGCCTGCGGTCTCTGGAGAGTTTCAACATGCAGCATTCCAAAAACGATATCTGGGTCGGTCTGTTCGTCTTGCTGGGCGGGGCGGCGCTGGTCTTTCTGGCCTTGCAGTCGGCCAACCTGCTGCAGCTCAACTTTCGCACGGGCTACACAGTCACGGCCCGGTTTGACAACATCGGTGGCCTCAAGCCCAAGGCGGCGGTGCGCAGCGCTGGCGTCGTGGTGGGGCGCGTGCAGGCCATTGACTTTGACGACACCACCTACCAGGCGCGCGTCACGCTGGAGCTGGAAAAGCAATTTGCTTTCCCCAAAGACAGCTCCCTCAAGATTTTGACCAGCGGTCTTCTGGGCGACCAGTACATCGGCATCGAGCCCGGCGCCGACGAAACCAATCTGGCCGAAGGTGACATGGTGACTGCCACACAATCTGCCGTGGTTCTGGAAAACCTCATTGGCCAGTTTTTGTATGGCAAGGCCGAAGAGGGTGCTTCGTCCAACGCCGGAGGGCCTAAGAAATGACAAGTCCAACCAGTATCAGGGGCATCGTTGCCCGAAGCGTGCGCTGCGCGGCGCTGCTGCTTGGCGCGGCGCTTGCGGGCGGCTGCGCCTCCGGCCCCCAGTCCCATCCCGCAGACCCCTTCGAGCCGTTCAACCGCGGCATGTACCAGTTCAACGACAGCCTGGACAAGGCCGTTCTCAAGCCCGTGGCCACGGCCTACCGCGACGCCACGCCGCAGCCCGTGCGCACGGGCGTGGGCAACTTTTTTGCCAACCTGGGCGATGCCTGGTCGTTTGTCAACAACCTGTTGCAGTGGCGTGGCCTGGAGGCTTACGAAAGCCTGGTGCGCTTCAGCACCAACACCGTCTTCGGTCTGGGCGGCGTGCTGGACATTGCCAGCGAGGCCGGCATAGAGCGTCACAAACAGGACTTCGGCCTCACGCTGGGGCGCTGGGGCGTGCCCACGGGGCCCTACCTGGTGCTGCCTTTTCTGGGCTCTTCCACGGTGCGCGACACGGCCGCACTGCCGGTGGACTTTTACCTGGGCGACGGAGTGGACCGGATAGGTGACATCCCGCTGCGCAACTCGCTGCTGGGCCTGCGGCTGGTGGACACGCGCGCCTCCTTGCTGGGCGCGGGCTCGGTGCTGGATGCTGCGGCGCTGGACCCTTACAGCTTCACCCGCGATGTGTACCTGCAAGTGCGCCGCGGCGCAGGAGGCGGTCAGGCCGACGAAGGCGACGACCAGGAGGGCGGCAAACTGCCCGAGGACTATTGACGATGCGTGCCGCGCTTGCCGGGGCGCCCCGCCCGGGTGACTGCCGTTACCGCAAGCCCGGTTGCCGCTGCTTGCAACCCCACACGAAGGCGATGCACGGGCGGCGCACAGCGGCGCCACAATTTAGCCATTGCCATCACTGAACCCATGCCCAATCGCGCGGCGAGCGCCGCGCCCATGCCAGAGGAACACACCATGATGAACCGCCGTAACCTGATCCAGACTGCTGCCTGTGCTGCGGCTACCGCCTGGATGGGCCTGCCGCAGACCGCGCTGGCGGCCGACGAGGCGCCCGACGCGCTCGTCAAGCGCCTGTCGGTGGACGTGCTGGAGACGCTGCGCGCGGACAAATCCATCAAGGCGGGCGACATGAACAAGATCGTGGCGCTGGTGGACAAGACCATCCTGCCGCACGTCAACTTTCGCCGCATGACTGCCGCTGCCGTCGGCCCGGCCTGGCGCCGCGCCACGCCCGAACAGCAGCAGCGCCTGCAAGACGAATTCAAGATTTTGCTGGTGCGCACCTACTCGGGTGCGCTGAGCCAGGTGACGGACCAGACCATCTCCGTCAAGCCCCTGCGCGCCGCGCCCGAGGACAAGGATGTGCTGGTGCGCACCGAGATCCACGGCCGTGGCGACCCGATCCAATTGGACTATCGCCTGGAGAAAACGCCTGGCGAGGGCGCGGGCTGGCGGATTTACAACCTGAACGTCCTGGGCGTGTGGCTGGTGGAAACCTACCGCACGCAGTTTGCCCAGCAAATCAACGCCAAGGGCGTGGACGGCCTGATCGAGGCTCTGGTAGAGCGCAACAAGGCCAATGCCGCTGCCGCCAATGTCACCAGCGCCCGGTAACGGCCCAGGAAGTCCGCATGCTGGTTCTGCCCGCTGAACTGACCCACCGCCAGGCCGGCGCCACCCTGCGCATGCTGGTGCAGGCCCTGAAGGCGCAGGGCGAGTCGCTGGTCGTGGTGGACGCCGGGGCGCTGGCCAACTTTGATTCGTCGGCCCTGGCCGTGCTGCTGGAGTGCCGGCGCGTGGCCGTCTTTGAAGGCCGGGGTTTCATGGTCAAGGCCCTGCCGCCGGCCCTGGCCAGCCTGGCTGGACTGTATGGCGTGCAGGAGTTGTTGCCCTCGACCCCTTGAGCGCCGGGCGTTTGCGCCCGGGCCCATCACGGATCGACCGGCCTGATACCCCCGCAGACGCCGCAATGGCTGCTGCGTCTTAGAATGCCCGGCTCACATGAACGCCATATCCTTTCAATCCGTCTCCAAGACATTCGCCACGCCCCGTGGGCCGTTTCAGGCGCTGGACAATGTCAGTCTTGACATCGAAGAGGGCGAGTTTTTCGGCCTTCTGGGGCCCAACGGGGCCGGCAAAACCACCTTGATCAGCATTCTGGCGGGCCTGGCGCGCGCCACGCAGGGCCGTGTCTCGGTGCTGGGGCACGACGTGCAGGCCGACTTTGCCAAGGCCCGCCAGTGCCTGGGCGTGGTGCCGCAGGAGCTGGTGTTCGACCCGTTCTTCAATGTGCGCGAGACGCTGCGCCTGCAGTCGGGCTACTTTGGCGTGAAGAACAACGACGCCTGGATCGACGAGCTGCTCGAAAACCTGGGCCTGGCCGACAAGGCCAGCGCCAACATGCGCCAGCTGTCCGGCGGCATGAAGCGCCGCGTGCTGGTAGCGCAGGCGCTGGTGCACAAGCCGCCCATCATCGTGCTGGACGAGCCCACGGCCGGGGTGGATGTGGAGCTGCGCCAGACGCTGTGGCAGTTCGTCGCGCGCCTCAACAAGCAGGGTCACACCGTGCTGCTGACCACCCACTACCTGGAAGAGGCCGAGGCGCTGTGCACGCGCCTGGCCATGCTCAAGCGCGGGCGCGTGGTGGCGCTGGCGCGCACGTCCGAGCTGCTGCAGGCCGCATCCACCAATGTGCTGCGCTTCAAGACCGACGACCCGCTGCCCGCGCAGCTTGCGCCGCTGGCGCGCGTGACGGGCCGCGTGGCACAGCTGCCCGCGCAGGACGCGCAGGAGGTCGAGCGCCACCTGGCCACGCTGCGCGCCGCGGGCGTGCGCGTGGAAGACATCGAGATCCGCAAGGCCGACCTGGAAGACGTGTTCCTGGGCGTCATGGCGGCAGAGCAAGAGGAGCGCGCATGACCGGCTGGCAGACCCTGTTCTACAAAGAGGTGCTGCGTTTTTGGAAGGTGAGCTTCCAGACCGTGGCGGCACCCGTGCTCACGGCCGTGCTGTACCTGCTGATCTTCGGCCATGTGCTGGAAGACCATGTGAAGGTCTATGACCGCATCAGCTACACCGCGTTTCTGGTGCCCGGCCTGGTGATGATGAGCGTGCTGCAAAACGCCTTTGCCAACAGCTCGTCCAGCCTGATCCAGAGCAAGATCATGGGCAGCCTGGTGTTTGTGCTGCTCACGCCGCTGTCGCACCGCGCGTGGTTTGCGGCCTATGTGGGCTCGTCCATGGTGCGCGGGCTGGTGGTGGGGCTGGGCGTGTTCATCGTCACCCTGGCCTTTGCCACGCCGCAGTTCGCGGCGCCGCTGTGGATCGTGGTGTTTGCGCTGCTGGGCGCCGCGCTGCTGGCCACGCTGGGGCTGATTGCCGGGCTGTGGGCCGACAAGTTCGACCAGATGGCGGCCTTTCAGAACTTCATCATCGTGCCGATGACCTTTTTGTCGGGCGTGTTCTACTCGATCCAGTCGCTGCCCCCCTTCTGGCAGGGCGCCAGCCACCTGAACCCGTTCTTCTACATGATCGACGGCTTCCGCTACGGCTTTTTTGGCGTGAGCGATGTCTCGCCCTGGGTCAGCCTGGGCGTGGTGGGCCTGGCCTGGGGACTGGTCAGCCTGTTTGCGTTGCACCTGCTGCGCACCGGCTACAAAATCAGGAACTGACATGACTGCAGACCAACTCAAGCACATCATCAGCGCAGGCCTGGCCTGCGACCACATCACGCTGGAGGGCGACGGTCGCCACTGGTATGCCACCATCGTGTCGCCCGAGTTCGAGGGCAAGCGCGCCATCCAGCGCCACCAGCGCGTGTACGCCACGCTGGGCAGCAAGATGCACACCGACGAGGTGCACGCCCTGTCCATGAAAACCTTCACCCCTGCCGAATGGGTGCAGGCCCAGGGCGCGGCCTGACGCGTTCCGGTATCGGGGGCGCACCGGCAGGCGCGCAGTCGCAAACTATTCATTTCATAGCTGCCACCGCTTGATAGATAAGCGCTAGAGCCACATTTGGCACCTGAAGGCAGCAACCGTTTTTGCCATGGACAAACTTTTGATTCGCGGCGGCCGTCCCCTGGTGGGCGAAGTGCCGATCTCCGGCGCCAAAAACGCCGCACTGCCCGAGCTGTGCGCCGCGCTGCTCACCGCCGAGCCGGTCATCCTGCGCAACGTGCCGCGCCTGCAGGACGTGGCCACCATGCTGCGGCTGATCCGCAACATGGGCGTGCAGGTGGACCGCATTGCCGACCCCGACTGCACCGTGACCGACGCGGTGGGCGCGGTGTACCTGGACGCCAGCAGCCTGACCACCCCCGAGGCACCCTACGACCTGGTCAAGACCATGCGTGCGTCGGTGCTGGCGCTGGGGCCGCTGCTGGCGCGCTTTGGCGAAGCCACGGTGTCGCTGCCCGGCGGGTGTGCGATTGGCTCGCGTCCGGTGGACCAGCACATCAAGGGCCTGCAGGCCATGGGCGCCGACATCGTGGTGGAGCACGGCTACATGCTGGCCAAGCTGCCGCCGGGGCGCACGCGCCTGCGAGGCGCGCGCATCACCACCGACATGGTCACGGTGACGGGTACCGAAAACCTGCTCATGGCCGCCACCCTGGCCGAGGGCGAGACCGTGCTGGAAAACGCCGCCCAAGAGCCCGAGGTGACCGACCTGGCCGAAATGCTCATCAAGATGGGCGCGCGCATCGAGGGCCACGGCACCAGTCGCATCCGCATCCAGGGCGTCGATCGCCTGCATGGCTGCGAGCATGCCGTGGTGGCCGACCGCATCGAAGCCGGCACCTTTTTGTGTGCCGTGGCGGCCACGGGCGGCGATGCGCTTTTGCGCCACGGCCGCGCCGACCACCTGGACGCGGTGATCGACAAGCTGCGCGACGCCGGCGTGCAGGTGCAGGCTGAAGCAGGCGGCATTCGCGTGCGCAGTGCCGGCGCTGCCCAGTTGAAGGCGCAAAGCTTTCGCACCACCGAATACCCGGGCTTTCCCACCGACATGCAGGCGCAGTTCATGGCGCTGAACGTGGTGGCCCAGGGCGCCGCCACCGTGACCGAGACGATCTTTGAAAACCGTTTCATGCACGTCAACGAACTGCTGCGCCTGGGCGCGAAAATCCAGACCACCGACGGCCGGGTGGCGGTGATCGAGGGGCTGGCCAGCGCATCGCCTGCGCCCGCGCGGCTGTCGGGCGCCACCGTCATGGCCACCGACCTGCGCGCGTCGGCCAGCCTGGTGATTGCCGGCCTGGTGGCCGACGGCGAAACGCTGGTGGATCGCATCTACCACCTGGACCGCGGCTACGACTGCATGGAAGCCAAACTGCGCGGCCTGGGCGCCGACATCGAAAGATTGAAATGAAAGACCATCCCCCTGAGCGGCTGCGCCGCTTCCCCCTTCTCTCACGCTGCGCGTGGGAAGGGGGACGCCGCCCGTGCGGCGGGGCGGCCCTTGCACGGCGGCCCGCGCCTGCCGGGTGCCAGTCGCGTGGGTCGCAGGTCTGGCCTTGAACAGCGGAGCAAATGAAATGGCAATGATTACTTTGGCCCTGTCCAAGGGCCGCATCTTTGACGAAACCCTGCCCCTGCTGGCCGCCGCCGGCATCGAAGTACTGGAAGACCCCGAGAAATCGCGCAAGCTCATCTTGCCCACCAACCGCCCCGAGGTGCGCGTGGTGCTGGTGCGCGCCACCGACGTGCCCACCTACGTGCAATACGGCGGCGCCGACATCGGCGTGGCCGGCAAGGACTCGCTCATCGAGCATGGCGGCCAGGGGCTGTTCAGGCCGCTGGATCTGCAGATCGCCAAATGCCGCGTCAGCGTGGCCGTGCGCGCAGATTTTGATTACGCCCAGGCGGTGCGCCAGGGCGGGCGCCTGAAGGTGGCCACCAAATACACCGCCATCGCGCGCGAGTTCTTTGCCGCCAAGGGCGTGCATGTGGACATGATCAAGCTGTACGGCAGCATGGAGCTGGCGCCCCTCACCGGGCTGGCCGATGCCATCGTGGATCTGGTGTCCACCGGCAACACCTTGCGGGCCAATCACCTGGTCGAGGTGGAGCGCATCATGGACATCAGCTCGCACCTGGTGGTCAACCAGGCCGCGCTCAAGCTCAAGCAGGCGCCGCTGCGCCGCATCATCGATGCGTTTGCATCGGCCGTGCCGCAGAACTGATAAGGCTTACTATGCAATTCGTAGCTGCTCCCGTCCGTCTGTCAACGGCTGCAACCACTTTTGAGGCTGAATTTGCCGCCCGCCTGCACTGGTCGGCCGACACCGATGCGGCCATCGAGCAGCGCGTGGCCGACATCCTGGATGATGTGCGAAAGCAGGGCGACGCCGCCGTGCTGGACTACACCGCCCGCTTTGACGGCCTGCAGGCGCCTGCGCTGACCGCGCTGGAGCTGACGCAGGCCGAACTGAAGGCGGCCTTTGACGCCATCCCCGAAGCCCAGCGCAGCGCCCTGCAAGCGGCTGCCGCCCGTGTGCGCAGTTACCACGAGGCGCAAAAGAAGGCCTGTGGCGAGAGCTGGAGCTACCGCGACGAAGACGGCAGCCTGCTGGGCCAAAAAGTCACGCCGCTGGACCGCGTGGGCATCTACGTGCCCGGCGGCAAGGCCGCCTACCCCAGCAGCGTTCTGATGAACGCCATTCCCGCGCATGTGGCCGGGGTGGGCGAGATCATCATGGTGGTGCCCACGCCGCGGGGTGAGAAAAACCCGTTGGTGCTGGCCGCCGCTTACGTGGCGGGTGTGACGCGCGCCTTTACCATCGGTGGCGCGCAGGCCGTCGCGGCGCTGGCCTATGGCACGCAGACGGTGCCCAAGGTGGACAAAATCACCGGCCCCGGCAACGCCTACGTGGCCAGCGCCAAAAAGCACGTGTTTGGCGCCGTGGGCATCGACATGATTGCCGGCCCCTCTGAAATTCTGGTGATCGCCGACGGCAGCACGCCGCCCGACTGGGTGGCCATGGACCTGTTCAGCCAGGCCGAGCACGACGAGCTGGCGCAGTCCATTCTTTTGTGCCCTGACGCCGCCTACATCGACGCCGTGCAGCGCGAGATCGACCGCCTGCTGCCCACCATGCCGCGTGCCGACATCATTGCCAAAAGCCTTACGGGCCGGGGCGCGCTGATCCACACGCGCAGCATGCAAGAGGCCTGCGCCATCAGCAACCGCATCGCGCCCGAGCACCTGGAGGTCTCCAGCCAGGAGCCGCACCGCTGGGAGCCGCTGCTCAAGCACGCCGGCGCCATCTTCCTGGGCGCCTACACCAGCGAGTCGCTGGGCGACTATTGCGCCGGCCCCAACCACGTGCTGCCCACCAGCGGCACGGCGCGCTTTTCCAGCCCGCTGGGCGTGTACGACTTTCAAAAGCGCAGCAGCATCATTGAAGTGAGCGCGCAAGGCGCCCAGGCCCTGGGCCGGATCGCCAGCGTGCTGGCCCATGGCGAGGGCCTGCAGGCGCATGCGCGGGCGGCGGAAATGCGGCTGAAATAAGGCGATCCAAGCGCTTGGCCCATCGACCGTCTGCCCACCCGCACAGTGGTTTTGTCGCCATTTGGCGTGGGTATCATGCTTGCCAACCACCGTTGCCTTTCATTGACCAAGAGCTTGCTGCATGGCCGTCTCCTCCTTCCAAACCAACCCGCATTACCTGCACAAATTGCTGGAGGATTGTCACAGCGGCACGCTGCAACTGCCCGACTTTCAGCGCAGTTGGGTATGGGACGAAGACCGGATCAAAAGCCTGATTGCGTCGGTGTCGCGGGCCTTTCCGGTGGGGGCGCTGATGACGCTGCACACCGGCGGCGGTGTCAACTTCAAGCCCCGGCCCGTGGAGGGTGCGCCGGAAGCTGCCCAAAAAGAGTCGCCGCGCGCTCTTTTGCTCGATGGCCAGCAGCGCATGACATCGCTCTACCAGGTGGCGCTGCGCGGCCAGGTGGTGCAGACGGTGACGCCAAAAAACAAAAAAGTGCAGCGCTGGTTTTACCTGGACATCCGCAAAGCCCTGGACCCGGCGGTGGAGCGCGATGATGCCGTGGTGGGCGTGCCGCCGGACAGAATCATCCGCACAGACTTCGGGCGCGAAGTGGTGCTGGATCTGTCGTCCCCGGAAAAAGAATACGCGGCGCTGATGTACCCGGTGGCACAGGTGTTCGATTGGGACCGCTGGCAGGACGGCTTTGATGCCCATTGGGAAGGCGAGGCAAACAAGCCGCTGCGCGAGTTGTTCCGTACCTTCAAACGCGAGGTGCTGGAAAACTTTCGCTACTACCAGGTGCCGGTCATCGCCCTGGACCAGTCCACTTCCAAAGAGGCCGTTTGCGTGGTGTTTGAAAAAGTCAACACCGGCGGCAAGCCGCTGGATGCTTTTGAGCTGGTGACTGCCATGTATGCGGCCGACGGCCACGAGTTGCGCAAAGACTGGTACGGCAGCGAATCGCACAAGGGCCGCCACGGTCGTCTGCAGGAAACCTTGCGCCCGGCGGGGGCTGATTCCGGCATCCTGGCCAACGTCAGCAACACCGACTTTTTGCACATCGTGTCGCTGTTCCATACCCGCGATCGCCGCCGCGCGGCACAGCAGGCGGGCAGGCAGGGCAAAGAGCTGCCGGCCGTCTCCGGCAACCGGCAAGCATTGTTGAACCTGCCGCTGGCGGCCTACAAGCAGTATGAAAAGCAGGCCGAGGATGGACTGGTGCGCGCTGCCAAGTTCTTGCACCTGCTACACATCTACCGCATTGCCGATTTGCCCTACCAGACCCAGATCGTGCCGCTGGCGGCCATCCTGGCTGACCTGGGTGATGCCTGGGAACATGACACCCACCGCATCCGGCTGCAGCGCTGGTATTGGAGCGGGGTGTTTGGCGAGCTCTACGGCTCTGCTGTCGAGTCGCGCAGCGCCAAAGACTTTCTGGAAGTTCCAGCCTGGCTGCGCGGTGGCCCCGAGCCTGCCACCGTGAGCGAAGTGCTGTTCCGTGCCGACCGGCTCAAGACCATGCGCATGCGCCTGTCGGCGGCCTACAAAGGCATGAACGCGCTCTTGATGAAGGAAGGCGCGCAAGACTGGCGCAGCGGGCAAAAGTTTGACCACACGGTTTTCTTTGGCGAAAACGTGGACATCCACCACATCTTTCCGCAGGACTGGTGCAAGAAAAACGGACTCAAGCCAGCGGTGTTTGATTCCATCATCAACAAAACGCCGCTGTCGTTCCGCACCAATCGCATCATTGGCGGTGTGGCGCCTTCGGAGTACCTGGCCAAATTGGTGGCTGGCGACAAGGAAACGCCGCCCCTGGCGCCTGCCCATTTGCAGGCCTACCTGCGCTCGCACCTCATCGACCCCGATCTGCTGCACCACGATGCCTTCGATGCTTTCATGGCAGACCGCCAAAAACGCCTGCTGGCACTGATCGAGAAAGCCATGGGCAAAACTGCCTACACCGGCGACGCGCAAGAGGAGGGTGTTGACGCAGAGGTGGACGCCGACGCCGTCGAGGCCGAAATGGTCATCACTGCCTGAGTCCTAAAAACACGAACTTCGTGTTGCACGAGATTCGTGTAATATCGATTGCATGAAAAACGTCACCATCACCGTGGACGACACGGCCCTGGAATGGGTTCGTATCGAGGCCGCCAAGCGCAACACCAGCGTTTCGCGGCTGGTGGGCGAGATGTTGGCCGAGAAGATGCGCCATGACGATGCCTACGAGCGGGCCTACCGCGAATGGCAGGCCGACCAGCGCACCTGGACGTCATCGGGTGCGCCTTACCCCTCACGCGACGCAATCTATGCCGGGCGACTTGACGGTTTTCGTTGACACCAACGTCCTGCTGTACGCAGACGACGGCGCCGACGATGCCAAGCGCCTGCGCGCGCGCCTGTGGCTGGACTGGCTCTGGGCCGGGCACCGCGGACGGCTGAGTACGCAGGTGCTCAACGAGTATTACGTCAATGCCGTGCGCAAGCTGGGCATGACGCAGGGCGATGCGCGTGCCAAGGTGCGGCGTTTTCAGCTGTGGCAGCCCTGGCAGATTGACCACCAGACGGTGGAAGCTGCCTGGGGCGTGGAAGCACGGTATGGGTTTTCCTTTTGGGATTCCCTGGTCGCCGCCGCAGCCCTGCAGGCGGGCTGCGCCTACCTGCTGACCGAAGACCAGCCGAACGGTCAGCGCGTGGATTCGCTCACCATCCTTGATCCCTTTGCGTCCACCCCGGACCAGTTGCCCGTATGACTTCCCCCCTGGATCGCATTCGCCCCGACGTGCGCGCCATGCACGCCTACACCGTCCAGCCGGCCGACGGCCTGCTCAAGATGGATGCCATGGAAAACCCCTTCGGTCTGCCGGCCGAACTGCAGGCCGCGCTGGGCCAGCGCCTGGGCCAGCTTGCGCTCAACCGCTACCCCGGCCCCCGCAATGACGACCTGCGCGCCGCGCTGGCGCGCCATGCCGGCATGCCCGAGGGCTGCGCGCTGATTCTGGGCAATGGCTCGGATGAGCTCATCAGCCTGATCTCGCTGGCGTGCGCGTTGCCGCCTACCGCCGACGGTCGGCGTCCGGTGGCGCTGGCGCCGGTGCCGGGTTTCGTGATGTACGCCATGAGCGCGCAGCTGCAGGGGCTGGACTTTGTGGGCGTACCGCTCACGCCAGACTTTGCGCTGGATGAATCCGCCATGCTGGCCGCCATCGCACAGCACCGCCCGTCCATCACCTACATCGCATACCCCAACAACCCCACGGCCACGCTGTGGGATGCAGCCGTGGTGCAGCGTGTGCTGGATGCCGTGGCTGCAGTGGGCGGTATTGCCGTCATCGACGAGGCCTACCAGCCCTTTGCCAGCCGCACCTGGCTCGATTGCATGCGTGCCGAGCCCGCGCGCAACAGCCATGTGCTGCTGATGCGCACGCTCAGCAAGTTTGGCCTGGCCGGGGTGCGCCTGGGCTACCTCATCGGCCCGGCCGCGCTGGTGGGCGAAGTTGACAAGGTGCGCCCGCCCTACAACGTCAGCGTGCTTAACTGCGAGGCCGCCCTGTTTGCGCTGGAGCATGCCGGCGTTTTTGCCGCCCAGGCCACGGAGCTGCGCGCCCAGCGCACGCACCTGATAGCAGCCTTGCGCGCCATGCCCGGCATCGACCGTGTCTGGGACAGCGAAGCCAACATGGTGCTGGTGCGCGTGCGCGACGCCGCGCGCGCCCATGAGGGCATGAAAACCCGCAAGGTTCTTGTAAAGAACGTTTCTACAATGCACCCCTTGCTGGCAGGCTGCCTGCGTCTGACGGTGGGCAGCAGTGCCGACAACGCCCAGATGCTGGCGGCGCTCCAGGCTTCCTTATGACATCTTCTGCACTCGTTCCATCTTCCGCCGAATCCTGCAGCGACCGCACCGCCGAGGTCAGCCGCACCACTGCCGAGACGCGCATCACCGTGCGCGTCAACCTGGACGGCACGGGCCAGGCCAGCCTGCACACGGGCATCGGCTTTTTTGACCACATGCTCGACCAGATTGCGCGCCACGGCCTGATCGACCTGCAGGTGGACTGCGACGGCGACCTGCACATTGACGGTCACCACACCGTGGAAGACGTTGGCATCACCCTGGGCCAGGCCTTCGCCCGCGCCGTGGGCGACAAAAAGGGCATTCGCCGCTATGGCCACGCCTACGTGCCGCTGGACGAGGCGCTGTCGCGCGTGGTGGTGGATTTCTCGGGCCGCCCGGGGCTGCACCTGCACATTCCGTTCACGGCGGCCAGCATCGGCGGCTTCGATACCCAGCTGACCTACGAATTTTTTCAGGGCTTCGTCAATCACGCGGGCGTGACGCTGCACATCGACAACCTGAAGGGCATCAACGCGCACCACCAGTGCGAGACGGTGTTCAAGGCCTTTGCGCGCGCGCTGCGCGCCGCGCTGGAGCGCGACCCGCGTGCCGCAGGCGTGATTCCGTCCACCAAGGGTTCTTTGTGAGTTCAAGCCAAAATGGCCTTTAACGCTTATACAGCAAGCGCAGGCAGCTATGAATAGTGAAGCAAAAACCGTCGCGGTCGTGGACTACGGCATGGGCAATCTGCGCTCCGTGTCGCAGGCGGTGCAAGTGGCGGCGCAGGGCAGCGGCTTTCAGGTGATCGTCACCGCGCAGCCCGATGCGGTGCGCGCCGCCGACCGCGTGGTGCTGCCCGGCCAGGGCGCCATGCCCGACTGCATGCGCGAGCTGCGTGAGTCCGGCCTGCTCGAATCCGTTCTGGACGCCGCAGCCAGCAAGCCGCTGTTTGGCGTGTGCGTGGGCATGCAGATGCTGCTGGACCACAGCGCCGAGGGCGACACGCCTGGCCTGGGGTTGATCCCCGGGGAAGTGCTCAAGTTTGACCTGGCCGGCCGCACCCAGCCTGACGGCAGCCGGTACAAGGTGCCCCAGATGGGCTGGAACCGCGTGCGCCAGGCGCGCCATGCAGGCAGCGCACACCCGGTGTGGGCGGGCGTGCCCGACGACAGCTATTTCTACTTTGTGCACAGCTTTTATGCGCGACCGGCCAACCCGCTGCACTGCGTGGGCGAGGCCGACTACGGCGGGCCATTTGCAGCGGCAGTCGCACGCGATAATATTTTTGCCACCCAGTTCCACCCCGAAAAAAGTGCCGAGCACGGTCTGGCGCTGTACCGCAACTTCTTGCACTGGAAGCCCTGATTCTTCAACCCGGCAGGGCCGGGCTTTTTTGCCTCTCGCCCCACTCCTAGCCTCTCAACATGCTGCTCATTCCCGCCATCGACCTCAAGGACGGCCACTGCGTACGACTCAAGCAGGGTGACATGGACCAATCGACCACCTTCGGCGAAGACCCCGCCGCCATGGCCCGCAAGTGGGCGGATGCCGGCGCGCGCCGCCTGCATCTGGTGGATCTGAATGGAGCCTTTGCCGGCCAGCCCAAGAACAAGACGGCCATCAAGGCCATCCTGGCCGAGGTGGGCGCCGACATTCCGGTGCAGTTGGGTGGCGGCATCCGCGACCTGGACACCATCGAGCGCTACATCGACGCCGGCCTGCGCTACGTCATCATCGGCACGGCGGCGGTGAAGAACCCCGGATTTCTGAAAGACGCCTGCACTGCCTTTGGTGGCCACATCATCGTCGGACTGGACGCCAAGGACGGCAAGGTGGCCACCGACGGCTGGAGCAAGCTCACCGGCCACGAGGTGGTGGACCTGGCGAAAAAGTTTGAAGACTGGGGCGTCGAGTCCATCATCTACACCGACATCGGCCGCGACGGAATGCTGTCGGGCATCAACATCGAAGCCACCGTCAAGCTGGCGCAGGCGCTCTCCATCCCCGTGATCGCATCGGGCGGCCTGTCGAACATGGCCGACATCGAGCAGCTGTGCGCGGTGGAGAGTGAAGGTGTCGAAGGCGTGATCTGCGGCCGCGCCATTTATTCGGGCGACCTGGACTTTGCCGCGGCCCAGGCGCGGGCTGACGAACTCGCCAATGTCTGACCCGGTGCCGGGTCTGGTTCAGCGCGAGACCTTTCGCGGCCAGCCCTGCATTCGATTGAGCGCCCGCAATGGCGACACGGCGCTGCTGTCGTTGCATGGCGCGCAGGTGCTGTCCTGGGTCGCCCAGGGCCGCGAGCGCCTGTACCTGAGCCCAGATGCCGTGCTGGATGGTCATGCGGCCATCCGCGGCGGCATTCCCCTGTGTTTTCCCCAGTTCAACCAGCGCGGGCCCTTGCCCAAGCATGGTTTTGCGCGCACTCTGCCCTGGCTGCACATGCCCGCGGGTGGCAGCGATGCGCTGGCCTGCGTGTGTCTTGAGCTGACCGACAACCCGGCCACGCGCGCCTGGTGGCCCGAGCGCTTTGCCGCGCATCTGGCGGTATCGCTGGGCGATGGCAGCCTGCGGGTGCAGCTGGCGGTGCGCCACACGGGCAAAGCGGACGACAGGCCCTGGAATTTCACTACCGCTTTGCACACTTATCTGCGGGTGGACGACGTCGAGCGCACGCTGCTGGACGGGCTTGACGGCTGCGCGCGCTGGGACGCCCTGACCGACGCGCGCGGCGTTCAGCAGGGCCCCGTGCGCTTTGCCGGCGAATACGACAGCGTGTTCAGCGCCCCTGCGGCGCCCCTGCATCTGCACGACGGCGCCCACCACCTGCAGATCACCCAGAGCGCCAGCCTGTGCAACACCGTGGTCTGGAACCCCGGTGCCGGGCTGTCCGCCCGGCTCGCCGACTTGCCGCCTGACGGCTACCGCTCCATGCTGTGCGTGGAAGCTGCGCAGATCGACCAGCCGGTGGCCCTGGCCCCGGGCCAGCAGTGGCAGGGCTGGCAGGAGCTGCGGGTGGGGCCGAACGGCTAGCCCGGAGCAGGCCGTGCGGTGGCGCGCGCATCTGCCGCCCGCGCTGCGTGACAATGGCCGGCTGCACACAAGCCTCGATGCGCGTTGGTTGGGGAAGATGGCTATTCCCATGCCCCGCAGTGCCGGTGTACCGTGATAAATGGCCCAGGTTTTCGCGCCCCGGCGCCTTTTCTGAAAGGTTCGTCAGTGATTCTTGTAACCGGCGGTGCTGGCTTCATCGGCTCTCACACCTGCGTGGCCCTGGCCGAGGCGGGCATTCCCTTTTTCATTCTTGACAATTTCAGCAACAGCCGCCGCAGCGTGCCGCAGCGGCTGGCGCGCATCACCGGCAAGCTGGTGGATTGCATCGAGGGCGATGTGCGCGATGAGGCAATGCTGCGCGGGCTGTTCGCATCGCGCCCCATCACAGGCGTGATCCACTTCGCGGCGCTCAAGGCCGTGGGCGAGTCGGTGCGAGAGCCCCTGCGCTATTACGACAACAACGTGGCCGGCACGGTGACGCTGCTGCGCGCCATGCAGTCGGCCGGCGTGCGCACGCTGGTGTTCTCGTCATCGGCCACGGTGTATGGCGAGCCGGCCAGCCTGCCCATTCGCGAAGACTTTCCGCTGTCGGCCACCAACCCCTATGGCCGCAGCAAGCTGATGATGGAGCAGGTGCTGGCCGACGTGGATCACGCCGAGCCCGGCCAGTGGCGCATAGCGCGCCTGCGCTACTTCAACCCCGTGGGCGCACACGAAAGCGGCCTGATCGGCGAAGACCCGCAGGACGTGCCCAACAACCTCATGCCCTACGTGGCCCAGGTGGCGGCCGGCCAGCGCGAGGCCCTGAGCATCTACGGCGACGACTACCCCACGCCCGACGGCACCGGCGTGCGCGACTACATCCACGTGTGCGACCTGGCCGATGGCCATGTGGCGGCGCTGCGCTATCTGCGCCAGCACCCGGGCCTGCTTACGGTGAACCTGGGCACCGGCCGGCCGGTGTCGGTGCGCGAGATGGTGCGCGGCTTCGAGCAGGCCAGCGGCCGCACCGTGCCCTGCAAGGTGGTGGCGCGCCGCCCCGGCGACGTTGCGGCCTGCTGGGCCGACCCCACACTGGCCGAGCGGCTGCTGGGCTGGCGCGCGCGGCGCGATGTGCAGGCCATGTGCCAGGATGCCTGGCGCTGGCAAAGCGACCAGGCCCTCAGTCTGCAAATGGGCGCCTGAGCGCATCGGCAGAAACCCGCAGCGGGCGTGGTACGCTGGGCCCCCTTGCCGCCGGGGGCGGCCTATTTGTCAAACACATGCTTGCCAAACGCATCATTCCTTGCCTTGACGTGACCGGCGGCCGCGTCGTCAAGGGCGTCAATTTCGTCGAACTGCGCGACGCCGGCGACCCGGTGGAGATCGCGGCGCGCTACAACGCCCAGGGCGCCGACGAGCTCACCTTTCTGGACATCACCGCCACCAGCGACGGGCGCGACCTGATCCTGCCCATCATCGAAGCCGTGGCCAGCCAGGTGTTCATTCCGCTTACCGTGGGCGGCGGCGTGCGCACCGTGGACGATGTGCGCCGCCTGCTCAACGCGGGCGGGGACAAGGTCAGCTTCAACTCAGCCGCCATCGCCAACCCGGATGTCATCAGCCAGGCGTCGGCCAAGTACGGCGCGCAGTGCATCGTCGTAGCCATTGACGCCAAGCGCCGCCAGGGCGCCGAGGTGGCCGAGCGCGGCGAGGGCTGGGACGTTTACAGCCACGGCGGGCGCACCAACACGGGGCTGGACGCCCTGCAATGGGCCGCCGAGATGGCCCGGCGCGGCGCTGGCGAGATTTTGCTGACCAGCATGGATCGCGACGGCACCAAAAGCGGCTTTGACCTGCAACTGACGCGCGCGGTGAGCGACGCAGTCAGCGTTCCGGTGATCGCATCGGGCGGCGTCGGCAATCTGGAGCACCTGGCCGACGGCGTGACGCTGGGTGGGGCAGATGCGGTGCTGGCCGCCAGCATCTTTCACTATGGCGAATTCACCGTGCAGCAGGCCAAAGAGCGCATGCGCGAGCGCGGCATTCCTGTGCGGCTATAGGTCGAATTGGCCTTGGGCGCTTGTCCAAACTGCGTTAGAAGCTACATATTCAATAGCATGAACTGGCTTGATCAAGTGAAATGGGATGCGCAAGGCCTGGTGCCGGTGATTGCGCAAGAGGCCGCCACGGGCGACGTGCTGATGTTCGCGTGGATGAACTGCGAGGCGCTGGCCAAGACGGCAGAATTGGGCCGCGCCGTGTACTACAGCCGCTCGCGCGGCAAGCTGTGGTTCAAGGGCGAAGAATCGGGTCATGTGCAGCAGGTGCACGAAATGCGCCTGGACTGCGACAGCGACGTGGTGCTGCTGAAAGTGACACAACTCGGCCACGAGCCGGGCATCGCCTGCCATACGGGTCGCCACAGCTGTTTCTTCAGTGTCTTGAAAGATGGCGTCTGGCAGGCCGTTGATCCGGTCTTGAAAGACCCCACGTCCATTTACCGATAACCGCATGACAGACCAGCCCATCATGACCAGTTCAGACTCCCTGGCACGCCTGGCGGCCGTCATCGAAAGCCGCAAGCCAGCCAGCGGCGGCAACCCGGATGCCAGCTACGTCGCGCGCCTGCTGCACAAGGGGCCCGACGCTTTCCTCAAGAAAATCGGCGAAGAAGCCACCGAGGTCGTCATGGCCGCCAAGGATGTGGATCATGGCGCCGACCGCGCCAAACTGGTCTATGAGGTAGCCGACCTGTGGTTCCATTCCATGATCGCGCTGGCCCACTACGGACTGGCGCCTGCCGACGTCATCGCCGAACTGGAGCGCCGCGCGGGCACTAGCGGCATCGAGGAAAAAGCCCTGCGCAAGTCTGAAAACCGTGCCCGTGAAGAAGGAGCGACCGGATGAGTAACGACATCATCGACATCGAACCTGACGAGCGCGCCGAGTCGCTCAAGACCGTCGGCTGGATCAGTTACATCTTGCACCTGGTGGTGGCCGTGGCGGCGGTGCTGCCGGGCGCGCAGCCCAGCGCGGGCCTGCTCGTCATTGCGCTGGTCATCGACCTGGTGAAGAAAAGCGACGCCCAAGGCACCTGGCAGGCCAGCCATTTCTCCTGGCGCATCCGCACCGTGATCTGGGCGGGTGTGCTGTACCTGGTGACGGCGCCGCTGTGGCTGGCGTTTTTGGTGCCTGGCTGGATTGCCTGGGGCCTGATCTCCATCTGGTTTCTCTACCGCATCGTTCGCGGCATGGTGTCCATGAACAAGGGGCAGGCTGTCGATGTCTGAAAAAGCATCCTTGCCGGCCCGACTCAACCTTGCGCTGCAGGGCGGGGGCTCGCATGGGGCGCTGACCTGGGGCGTGCTGGATGCACTGCTCGAAGACGGCAGGTTTGCCTTCGAAGGGGTCAGCGGCACCAGCGCCGGCGCCATGAACGCCGTGGCCCTGGCCCACGGCTTTGCCCAGGCCGCACGCGAACACAAAGACCCGCAGGATGCGCATCGGGCCGGCTGCGAGCTGGCGCGCGTCACGCTCACCCGCCTGTGGGAAGGCGTGGGCCACCTGGGTGGCCTGAGCTGGGGCATTCCGCTGCCCGGGGCGGCGCCGCTGATGGGCATGATGGCGCAGTGGCTGTCGCCCTATCAGACCAATCCACTGAACATCAACCCGCTGCGCGATCTGCTCGAGCGCGAGGTGGACTTTGAGGTCATCGCCGCCACCGCGCGCAGCCCGCAGTCTGGCAGCGTGCCCCAGGTGTTTGTGTGCGCCACCAACGTGCGCACCGGACGCGGCGAGATCTTTACCGGCAAGCGGCTCAGTGCAGACGCAGTGATGGCCTCGGCCTGCCTGCCGCTGCTGTTCAAGGCCGTGGAGATCAATGGCGAGCCGTACTGGGACGGGGGCTACTCCGGCAACCCGGCCCTGCACCCGCTGATCTACAAGACCGAATGTGTGGACGTGCTGCTGGTGCAGATCAACCCCATTGAGCACCAGGGGGTGCCCGACAGCGCCAACGAAATCATGGAGCGCATGAACGAGATCACGTTCAACGCGGCTCTGCTGTCCGAGTTGCGCGCCATCGAGTTCGTGCGCCGACTGCTGGCCGAGGGCAAGCTGGACGGGCGCCGCTACAAGAGCGTGCGCATGCACCGCATCGACGGCGGCACTGTGCTGGAGACGCTGGGCGCATCCAGCAAGATGCGCGCCGACCTGGCCTTTGTGCGCCGGCTTTTCGAGCTGGGGCGCGAGACCGGCCAGGGCTGGCTGAAGACGCATGGCGCCGATGTGGGCGTGCGCAGCACCATGAACATCGCCGACAATGCTTGAGCTCACAGAGCCGCGCCCGCCACAGGCGGGCAGTTATCGCGCCAACCCCCGTTGATGCCTTTTTATGCGCCACGATCCGAACTGTCTTTTCTGCAAGATCATTGACGGCCAGATTCCGTCCCGCAAGGTGTACGAGGACGAACATGTCTTCGCCTTCCATGACATCCATCCCTGGGCTCCCGTGCACTTTTTGCTGGTGCCCAAGCTGCATCTGCACTCGATGGCCGCGGTGCTGCCCGAGCACGCAGGCTTGATGGGCCACATGATGACCCTGGCCCCCCGGCTGGCGATGGAGCAGGGCTGCAACCCCTATCCGGATGGAGGTTTCCGCGTCATGGTAAACACCGGCACCGAGGGCGGCCAGGAAGTCCACCACCTGCACATGCATGTGATTGGGGGTCCGCGTCCCTGGCGCAAAGGTTGAACCGCAAGGCCTGCTGCGCCACAGTGCAGTTGCAAGGGATATGACAGGCCCGACATATCCGGCGTCTAAAATGGGTCGCATTCGTTAGGAGATATTCATGGGTTCGTTTTCCATTTGGCACTGGCTGATCGTGCTGCTGATCGTCGTCATGGTGTTCGGCACCAAGAAGCTCAAGAACATCGGCTCCGACCTGGGCGGCGCCGTCAAAGGCTTCAAGGACGGCATGAAGGACGGCGCCAGCAGCGATGACACTGCCGCCCCCAACGCCCCCGCTGGCCAGGTGACCAACACCAGCGCCACGGCCGACAAGACCACCATCGACGTCGAAGCCAAGCAAAAAAGCTGATGCGGCACCAGTCCTGGCCTGAGCGTTTGTCATGATCGACATTGGTTTGTCCAAAATGGCGCTGATCGGCGTCGTGGCACTCATCGTCATCGGCCCCGAGAAGCTGCCCCGCGTGGCGCGCACCGTGGGCGCCCTGCTGGGCAAAGCGCAGCGCTACGTGGCGGACGTCAAGGCCGAGGTCAACCGTTCCATGGAGCTCGATGAGCTGCGCAAGATGAAGGACACGGTGGAGAACGCCGCGCGCGAGGTGGAGCAGGGCATACAGACCAGCGCCAGCGACTTCCAAAAGGACATGGAGCAGAGCCTGGGCGCCTCAAGCGACAGCCCGGCGTTTGACTCCGGCGTCTCGGGCGGTTTGACCGGCGTGGTGCCGGCGTACCGCCACCCCGGCAAGAACTGGCGTCTCAAGCGTGCAGCGGTGCCGCAGTGGTACAAGGCGCGTGCCGGTGTGCGCACCAGGGCGCAATCGGGCGCGGCGCGCGTAGCGCGGTTTCGACCCAGAAAATTCCATTGATCCCATGACAAGGGCAGCACCCCGTGTGCTGCCCGCGCGGGTGCTACATCCGCCAGACTTCCGCCATGTCCGACACTCCCAACAAAGAAGACGAGCTCGCCGGTACTGAGCAGCCTTTCGTGCAGCACCTCATGGAGCTGCGCGACCGCCTGGTCAAGGCCATGCTGGCGGTGGGCGTCGTGGCCGGCTTGCTGTTCCTGTACCCCGGGCCGGGCCAACTGTATGACCTGCTGGCGGCCCCGCTGGTCACCCATTTGCCGCAGGGCGCAACCATGATCGCCACTTCAGTGATCTCGCCCTTCATGGTGCCTCTGAAGATCTTGCTGATGGCAGCCTTCATGATCGCGCTGCCCGTGGTTTTGTGGCAGGTGTGGGCCTTCATCGCGCCAGGGCTGTACTCGCATGAAAAGCGCCTGGTGCTGCCGCTGGTTGTCTCCAGCACTGTGCTGTTCTTCATCGGCGTGGCCTTTTGCTACTTTTTCGTGTTTGGCCAGGTGTTCAGCTTCATCCAGGGTTTTGCGCCCAAGAGCATCACTGCTGCGCCTGACATCGAGGCTTATCTCAGCTTCGTGATGACCATGTTCCTGGCCTTTGGCCTGGCCTTCGAGGTGCCTATCGCCGTGGTGGTGCTGGCGCGTCTGGGAGTGGTGAGCGTCGAAAAACTCAAGAATTTCCGCGGCTACTTCATCGTGGCGGCTTTCGTGATTGCCGCCATCGTCACGCCGCCGGATGTGGTCTCGCAGTTGGCGCTGGCCATTCCCATGTGCCTGCTGTACGAGGTCGGCATCTGGGCCGCGCAGATCTTCATTCGCCATACCAGGGCGCCCGAAGACACGCAGGAAACCACGACCTGACGATACTGCAAGAAAAAAGCTGCCAGCCCAGGTGAATCAAGCGCCGGCAGCTACGTTGTTCATAGCAATTTTGATCAACGGCGCTGCGCCATGCGCGGGCGGGTGCCGGCAACCACCGATACCTCCAGCCGCGTATCTGCGCGCTGCAGCTCAAAGCTGGCAGCCTCGCCTGGCCGGAGGCTGGCCACCGCGGTGAGCAGTTGCGACACATTGTTGGTGGGCTTGCCCGCCACGCTGACCACCACGTCGCCCGGGCGCACGCCAGCCTGCGCAGCGGGGCCGCCCTGTAGCACGCCGGTAATGATTACGCCTTGCGTGGCGCGCACGCCAAAAGTCAGGGCCAGCTCGGGTGACAGTTCGCTGGGCTCCACGCCGATCCAGCCGCGCGTGACCTGGCCGTCGCGCACGATGCCATCGAGCACCAGCTTGGCAGTGGACACCGGAATGGCAAAGCCGATGCCCATGCTGCCGCCCGAGCGCGAATAAATGGCCGTGTTGATGCCCATCAGGTTGCCGTTCACGTCCACCAGCGCGCCGCCCGAGTTGCCGGGGTTGATGGCGGCGTCGGTCTGAATGAAGTTTTCAAACGTGTTGATGCCCAGCTGGTTGCGCCCCAGCGCCGAGACGATGCCGCTGGTCACCGTCTGACCCACGCCGAAGGGGTTGCCGATGGCCAGCACCTGGTCGCCCACGGCCAGCTGGTCGGAGTCGCCCAGCACGATGACGGGCAGCTTGTCCAACTGCACCTTCAGCACGGCCAGGTCGGTCTCGGGGTCGGTGCCGATGATGGTGGCGCTGGCGCGCCGGCTGTCGGTGAGCGTGATCTCAATCTCATCGGCGCCCTCCACGACGTGGTTGTTGGTGAGGATGTAGCCGTCGGGGCTGATGATCACACCGCTGCCCAGGCCCGTCTGCGCCTGCGTGCCCTGGTCGCCGAAAAAGAACTGGAACCACGGATCATTGCTGCGCGGGTGGCGCACCGCCTTGCTGGTATTGATGCTCACCACGGCTGGTGCTGCCTTGCGCGCTGCTGCGCTGAAGCTGCCTGCGGCAGGCTGCGCCGAAGGAGAGGGCGGCGCCTCGATGAGCGCGATACCGGCGCTGCTTCGCGTGGCTCCGCGGCGCAGCCAGTCGGGTTGCAAAGTGGCGACGACGAAATACGCCGCGGCAAGTACGGTCACGGCTTGGGAAAACAACAACCAGTAGCGCTTCATGATGGGATGCAGTGACAGGTGAAGATGGTGCGGAGAAGGCGCGATTGTCGCGTTTTTGCGCATCTGCATGTGTCTGGCGCGGCCATGGCCGAAGCGGCGAGGGCGCAGTGTGGCTGTGGGGTGATGATGCCGGGACGGTGATCCGCAGGCTTGGCTTGGGCACAATCGCGGACATGAGCATTCAGCGACAAGAACTTCTGGCACGGTTTGACGCCCTGCTGCAGCCCGAGGGCTTCAAAGACTATGGCCCCAACGGCCTGCAGGTGGAAGGGCGCCCTGAGGTTGCACGCATCGTCAGCGGCGTCACGGCCAGTCGCGCACTGATCGACGCGGCCATCGAGGTGCAGGCAGACGCCATTTTTGTACATCACGGCCTGTTTTGGCGCGGCATGGACGCTCGCATCACCGGCTGGATGAAGCAGCGGCTGCAGCGCCTGCTGGCGCACGACATCAACCTGTTTGCCTACCATTTGCCACTGGATGCGCATGCCGAACTGGGCAACAACGCACAGCTGGGCCGCGTGCTGGGCTGGCATGTGGATCAGCGTTTTGGCGATCAGAGCCTGGGCTTTGCCGCGCCCGCCGCCTACGCCGGCGCAGCCGACCTGGCCGCGCACGTGCAGACCGTGCTGGGCCGCACCGCCACGCTGGTTGTGCCCGCGCAGGCGCGTCCCATCCGCCGCGTGGCATGGTGCACGGGCGGCGCTCAGGGTTTTTTTGAATCGGCCATCGCAGCAGGGGCCGATGCCTTCGTCACCGGCGAAATCTCCGAGCCCCAGGCTCATCTGGTGCGCGAGACGGGCGTGGCATTCATTGCCGCGGGTCACCACGCCACCGAGCGCTACGGCGCGCAGGCCGTCGCAGCGCATGTGGCGCAGCAGTTGGGGCTGGAGCATCAATTCATCGACATTGACAACCCGGCCTGATGTCTGATAATGCTATCATTAATGTAGCTGTTAGCGCTTGATCTGCATGGGTTTTAGGTCAATTCGACTCAAATTTTCATGAGCACACCACTGGCACTGGCCATCACCCAGGGCGACCCGGCCGGCATCGGTCCCGAGATCGTCGCCAAGGCGTTTCGGGATGCCCCGCATGACATGCGCGGCTGCTTCGTTGTGGGCGACGTGGCCACGCTGCGCCGCGCCGCGTCCTGCGTGGAGCGGCCGGGCCAGCCCAGTTTGCCGGTGGCGCGGCTGGATTCCCTGGCCGATCTGGCGCATGTGCCGCTGCGTTGCCTGCCCGTGTGGCAGTTGCCCGAGCTGGCGGGCGAGCCCGTGCCCTGGGGGCGGGTCAGCGCCGAGGCGGGTCGCGCGGCGGCGGCTTGCGTGGTCTGGGCGGCGCGTGCTGCGCTGCGCGGCAAAGTCGCGGGGCTGGTGACCGCGCCCTTGCACAAAGAGGCACTGGCTGCTGCGGGCGTTGCCTTCCCGGGACACACCGAGCTGCTGCAGGCCGAGGCAGCGCACCATGCCGGCGTGCCCTTGGCGCAGATGCCAGTGCGCATGATGCTGGCCAGCGACGAGCTGCGCACGGTGCTGGTCAGCATCCACGTTGCGCTACGCGACGCCATCGCCGCGGTGACGCAGGACAACGTACTGCAGACGCTGCACATTACGCAGGTGGCGCTTTCTCGAAGCCTGGGGCGACCGCCGCGTATTGCCGTGGCGGGTCTCAATCCGCACGCGGGCGAGGGCGGCCTTTTCGGGCGCGAGGAGATCGAGGCCATTGCGCCGGCCATCGCCCAGGCGCGCGCGCAGGGTATCGATGCCCACGGCCCCTACGCGCCCGACACCATCTTCATGCGTGCGCGCAACACGCCTCAGCGCGCCGGCGAGTTCGATGTGGTGGTGGCCATGTACCACGACCAGGGGCTGATCCCCGTGAAGTATCTGGGGGTGGATAAGGGTGTGAATGTCACGCTGGGACTGCCGCTGGTGCGCACCAGCCCGGATCACGGCACGGCCTTTGACATCGCGGGCCGCGGGGTGGCCGATGCGGCCAGCCTGATCGAAGCCGTGCGCATCGCCCGCAGGCTGGCGCCGGGCTGATTCGTAGCCAAACAAGCCACCCAGCGCCCGGGTGGGGCCGCCGGCGGCTCGGGCGCGAGATCAGCGCTTGAGGCTGTCGCGAATCTCGCGCAGCAGCTGGATGTCTTCTGGCGTGGCGGGCGGCGCTTCCGGCTCCGTCGGAGCCTGGCGCTTGAGGCGGTTGATCTGCTTGACCATCACGAAAATGATGAACGCCAAGATGATGAAGTTCACCGCCACGGTGATGAAACTGCCATAGGCAAGCACCGGCACGCCGGCCTTGCGCAGCGCATCCAGCGTCTGAGGCGTGTCGGGCGGCATGGAGCCGAGGACGAGGAACAGGTTGGAAAAATCGAGTTTGCCGAACACCAGACCGACGACCGGCATGATGAGGTCGCTGACCACCGAATCCACGATTTTGCCAAATGCGCCCCCGATGATCACGCCCACAGCCAGGTCGATGACATTTCCCTTGACCGCAAACTCCCGGAATTCTTTAGCAATGCTCATTTTTCGAATCCTTTGACGTGGGTAAAAACACTGAACGGTTGGCTAGCTTAATGGCTAGTGCCGCCTTGGAATAACCATTTGCACTCCGCTACAATTTGCGTTTGATTCCACAGCGAAGCATACCGAGGATTCCTATGAGTGAAACTCCGATCGACTCCAGCAAACGGACGTGGCTGATTGCGTCAGGTTGTGCCGGTGCGGTAGGCGGTGCGGCAGCCGTCGTTCCTTTTGTGAGTACCTTCCAACCCTCAGAGAAGGCAAAGGCAGCGGGAGCCGCCGTCGAGGTTGATGTCTCGACGCTCAATCCGGGCGAGAAAGTTGTCGTGGAGTGGCGGGGTAAGCCGGTGTGGATTGTCAAGCGCACCCCGGAACAGCTGGCCGAGCTCTCAGCGCTGGACGATCAACTGGCAGACCCGAAGTCGCTGCGCAACCCTGCTGAGTTCACTCCCGAGTACGCGCGCAATGAATGGCGCTCCATCAAGCCCGAGATACTGGTTGCCGTTGGTATTTGTACGCACCTTGGCTGCTCTCCGGTTGACAAGTTTGTTCAAGGCGCACAGCCCTCGTTGCCAGACGACTGGAAGGGTGGTTTTTTGTGTCCTTGTCACGGTTCCACCTTCGATATGGCGGGGCGTGTTTTCAAGAATAAACCCGCCCCGGACAACCTCGAGGTTCCACCGCACATGTACCTGTCGGAGACCAAGCTCCTGATTGGTGAAGATAAAAAAGCCTGAGGGAGGCACTGACAAATGGCTGCTTACCGCGAATTCAAGGAAGTTTCGCCCAACGCGTCGGCGGGTGCGAAGCTCACCAACTGGCTTGAAAACCGTTTTCCGACGGCGTTCGATGCCTACAAGGTGCATATGTCGGAGTATTACGCTCCGAAAAACTTCAACTTCTGGTACATCTTTGGTTCGCTAGCACTTTTGGTGCTGGTGATTCAGATCGTCACCGGCATTTTCCTTGTGATGCACTACAAGCCCGATGCTGCCAAGGCGTTTGAGTCGGTCGAGTACATCATGCGCGACGTGCCCTGGGGGTGGCTGATCCGCTACATGCACTCCACCGGAGCCTCGGCGTTCTTTGTAGTGGTCTATCTGCACATGTTTCGTGGTTTGCTCTATGGCTCCTACCGCAAGCCGCGCGAACTGGTTTGGGTGTTTGGTTGTGCCATCTTCCTGGTGCTGATGGCCGAAGCATTCATGGGCTATCTGCTGCCTTGGGGGCAGATGTCGTACTGGGGCGCACAGGTGATCGTGAACCTGTTTTCCGCTATTCCCTTCATCGGCCCCGATCTGGCCCTGTTGATTCGCGGTGATTATGTGGTGGGCGACGCAACTCTGAATCGATTTTTCAGCTTCCACGTGATCGCCGTTCCTTTGGTGCTGCTGGGCCTGGTAGTGGCGCATTTGCTGGCGCTGCACGATGTGGGCTCCAACAACCCTGACGGCATTGAGATCAAAGGCCCCGGCAAGCCGGTGGACGAGCGCGGCCACCCTTTGGACGGAGTGCCCTTCCATCCCTACTACACGGTGCACGATATCCTTGGTGTGGGCGTGTTCCTGTTCATTTTCTCGGCGGTCGTGTTCTTTGCTCCAGAACTGGGTGGCTACTTTCTCGAGTACAACAACTTCATTCCTGCCGACCCGCTGCAGACGCCAGCGCACATTGCGCCGGTTTGGTACTTCACGCCTTTCTATTCCATGTTGCGTGCCATCACCTCTGAAATGATGTATGTGCTCATTGCATGCGTGGTGCTGGGCGCCGGTCTGGCGATTTTCAAGGGGCGCTTGCCAGGCGTCATCAAGGGCGGTGTCGTGGTTGCGGCGGCTGTTGCCGTCGCACTGATGCTGGCCATTGACGCCAAGTTCTGGGGCGTGGTGGTGATGGGGGGCGCGGTGATCATCCTGTTTTTCCTGCCTTGGCTGGATCACAGTCCGGCGCGTTCGATTCGCTATCGCCCGAACTGGCACAAGTACATGTACGGCGTGTTTGTGATCGTATTCGTGGTTCTCGCTTACCTGGGCGTGCAACCACCTTCGCCGGTCGGCGAGCGTGTGTCGCAGGTGGGAACCTTGTTCTATTTCGGCTTCTTCCTGCTCATGCCTTGGTGGAGCCGCTTGGGTGAGCCCAAGCCCGTGCCTGACCGCGTGACCTTTGCCCCGCACTGAGCTGGAGATGACAACAATGAAAAAATTCATTCTCACCTTGGTCGCAACCCTGGGCCTGGCTGTCGGGGCACATGCTGCGGGTGGCGGCATGGCCTGGGACAAAGCGCCGGTCAACACAAGTGACACGGCGTCTTTGCAAAACGGCGCCAAGATCTTTGTCAACTACTGCTTGAATTGCCACTCGGCTGCGTTCATGCGCTTCAATCGGCTGAAAGACATCGGTCTTACCGACCAGCAGATCAAGGACAACCTGCTGTTCACCACCGACAAGGTGGGTGAAACCATGAAGTCTGCGATCGATCCCAAGCAGGCCAAAGCCTGGTTTGGCGCCAATCCGCCAGACCTGACGGTGATTGCGCGCTCGCGTGCCGGAGCAGGCGGAACGGGTGCCGACTACCTCTACACTTTCCTGCGCACTTTCTATCGGGACGATACCAAGGCAACCGGTTGGAACAATCTTGCGTTTCCCAACGTGGGCATGCCCCATGCACTGTGGCAGCTGCAGGGTGAGCGTCGCCCGATCTTCGAAAATGTCGAAAGCCACGGCCAGGTCACGCAAGTGCTGAAAGGCTGGGAGCAGGTGTCTGCTGGTAGCATGACCGCGCTGCAATACGACCAGGCTGTAGGTGATCTCGTGAACTACATGCAGTGGATGGGCGAGCCAGCGCAAAATACGCGGGTTCGCGTTGGTGTATGGGTATTGATTTTCCTGGGCGTATTCACCTTCATTGCGTGGAGGCTGAACGCCGCTTTCTGGAAAGACATCAAGTAAACGCTGAGGTCTTTGCCGCGCGATTTTTGCGCAGCCGAGCTTGTGCAGAGTGGGTGCTTCGGTTCCCACTCTTTTGATTTTTAGGAGCTGCTCACCATGATGGTGCTTTATTCGGGTACGACCTGTCCCTTTTCCCATCGTTGCCGTTTTGTCCTTTTTGAAAAGGGAATGGACTTCGAGATCCGCGATGTGGATCTGTACAACAAGCCCGAAGACATCAACGTGATGAATCCTTATGGGCAGGTGCCCATTCTGGTTGAGCGTGATCTGATCCTGTACGAGTCGAACATCATCAACGAGTACATCGACGAGCGTTTTCCACACCCTCAATTGATGCCAGGTGACCCGGTTGACCGTGCCCGTGTTCGTCTGTTTCTGCTGAACTTCGAGAAGGAATTGTTCGTTCATGTGAACATCCTGGAGTCACGCGCGACCAAGGGTAACGAAAAGGCGCTGGAGAAGGCTCGTGCTCACATTCGTGACCGCCTGACGCAACTGGCCCCTGTTTTCCTCAAGAACAAGTACATGCTGGGCGAAGGGTTCTCTATGCTCGATGTGGCGATTGCGCCCTTGCTCTGGCGCCTTGATTACTATGGCATTGAGCTGAGCAAGAATGCCGCGCCGCTGCTCAAGTACGCCGAGCGGATTTTTTCTCGCCCCGCCTACATCGAGGCGCTGACGCCTTCTGAGAAGGTCATGCGCAAGTAAGCACTGCAATCGGGCTCCCACATTTATCGCGCATGATGAACGCACAGGACTTTCCCTCAACCCGTCCCTATCTGATTCGGGCGCTGTACGAATGGTGTTCGGACAATGGGTTCACGCCTTACGTGGTCGTGCGCGTGAACGAATCCGTCAGGGTTCCTCGTGAGTACATCACCAACGGAGAAATCGTCCTGAACGTCAGTTACGACGCCACGAGTTCGTTGCAAATTGGCAACGATTTCATCGAATTCAAGGCGCGCTTTGGTGGCAAACCCTTCGACATCATCGTTCCTGTGGGTCGGGTTGCAGCCATCTATGCGCGAGAAAATGGGCAAGGCATGGCCTTCCCGATGGAAGAGGACGACTTGCACATCCCTGCGCCAACGCAGGCGGGCACGCCTGTCGCCGAAACTGAGCGCGCTACTGTGCAGTTGCAGTCCGTGGACAGCACTGGGGGTGGCGCTCCAGACCACGAGCCGCCCAATCCACCACCCGCAGCGGGTGGTGCGGGGCGCCCTCAACTCAAGCGCATCAAGTGATCTGGCTCAGGGAGCGTGATTCAAGAGGGTGCCTTGTAGCGGGCAGAGGCACATTTTTGGTGGATACAATAGCGACTTCGCCGGTTTAGCTCAGTTGGTAGAGCACCCGCCTTGTAAGCGGTAGGTCGTCAGTTCGAATCCGACAACCGGCACCAGAACACAAGCCGCACTGTGCAAAACAGTGCGGCTTTTTTTCGCCCTGAGGCTTTGCCGACTGCGGCTGTCAAAGCGCATCTGGCCGCAGTGCTGCGGGGGCGTTGAAGTGCGCAGCGCAGGGTATGCCAGCCTAACCTCGGCCCTGAACTTTCAAGCGTATCGAATGGACTTCCCAGCCTTTGCTGCGCAGGTGCGCCTGAAAGGCGGGCAGTAACTGCCGGATCTTGGCAGCTGCGGCAGTGCTGCGAACCAGCAGACACCAGCAAGAGCCCTCAATGGGACCGGCCTGTAGTGCGGGACGAAGCATCGGCGGAATCAGCGGCTCGATCGCCTGCAATCGCGCGCTGGATTCGCGCGTCAGCTCCATCAACCGGTGCAGAGTCGGTGACTCTTGTGTTGCCTGCTGTAGGGAGATGGCGTGGTGGCGGCGGTTCATGGTTTGGATTCTTGTTGGCATCGCGGGCGTGCCCGACAAGCCATTATTGCGGACGCAGCATTGGTGCAATACTGGGCCAACAATCGCCAAAGGCTGGTGGCGACACTTGCCTGGCATTTGGGGCCACTTGTGGGTGGACGTTCGCTCCTAGATCCTGGATTGTCGCAACGTTCGAACCGCCAGGCGGTGACTGCATCGGATGCGCTTGATGTCATGGTGCAAAGGTAGAATCTTGCGTTCGGGCCTGGCCGAGCTGCTTGCAAGCGCATGCAATTGCGGGGCAGGTCTTTCATCGGGACTTACTTCATTTAGGGATTCCGGTCGCTCTGCAGCCCCTGTGGCGCGCAGCGCGGTCCTGCTCGCATGGCCACCAACTTCCTCACCAAACTTTTCGGCAGTCGCAATGATCGGCTGCTCAAGCAATATCGCAAGACGGTTGCCCGCATCAATGCGATGGAACCCGAGTATGAAAAGCTGAGTGACGAGGCATTGCGCGGCAAGACGCAGGAGTTCAAGAACCGTGTTGCCCAGGGGGAGTCGCTGGATGCGCTGCTGCCCGAGGCTTTTGCCGTGGTGCGCGAAGGTTCCAAGCGCGTCATGAAGATGCGCCACTTCGACGTGCAGCTGATGGGCGGCATGGCGCTGCACTACGGCAAGATTGCCGAAATGCGCACGGGTGAGGGCAAGACGCTGACGGCTACGCTGCCGGTTTACCTGAATGCCCTGTCGGGCCAGGGCGTGCATGTGGTCACGGTGAACGACTACCTGGCCGGGCGCGATGCGCAGTGGATGGGCCGCCTTTACAACTTCCTGGGTCTGTCGGTAGGCATCAACCTGCCTCAGATGCCGCGCGAAGAAAAGCAGGCCGCCTACCAGTCCGATATCACCTACGGCACCAACAACGAATACGGTTTTGACTACCTGCGCGACAACATGGTGTACGACGCGCGCGAACGTGTTCAGCGCCGGCTGAACTACGCCATCGTGGACGAGGTGGACTCCATCCTCATCGACGAGGCGCGCACGCCGCTCATCATCAGCGGGCAGGCCGAAGACCACACGCACATGTACGTGGCCATGAACAAGGTCGTACCCCTGCTGGTGCGCCAGGAGGGCGAGGCCGACCCGCGCACAGGCGAGGGGGTGACCAAGCCGGGTGATTTCACGATTGATGAAAAGACCCACCAGGTGTTCCTGACCGAGCAGGGCCACGAGACTGCCGAGCGAGTGTTGCTCAGCCACGGCCTGATAGCCGAGGGCGCGTCGCTCTACGACCCGGCCAACATCACCCTGGTGCACCACCTGTATGCGGCGCTGCGGGCCAATCATCTCTATCACCGTGACCAGCACTACGTGGTGCAAAACGGCGAGATCGTCATCGTGGACGAGTTCACCGGCCGCCTGATGTCCGGACGCCGCTGGAGCGAAGGCCTGCACCAGGCCGTCGAGGCCAAGGAAGGCGTGCAGATCCAGGCCGAGAACCAGACGATGGCCTCGATCACTTTCCAGAACTACTTCCGCCTGTACAACAAGCTCGCAGGCATGACGGGCACGGCCGATACCGAGGCCTACGAGTTCCAGGAAATCTACGGTCTGGAAACCGTGGTGATCCCCCCCAACCGGCCTAGCAAGCGCGACGACCAGCTCGACCGCGTTTACAAAACCACACGTGAAAAGTACGAAGCCGCGATTGCCGACATCCGCGAATGCCATGAGCGCGGGCAGCCTGTGCTGGTGGGAACCACGTCCATCGAAAACTCCGAGCTCATCGCCCAGCTGCTGACCCAGGCAAACCTGCCCCACCAGGTGCTCAATGCCAAGCAGCATGCCCGCGAGGCCGACATCGTGGCCCAGGCGGGGCGCCCCGGCATGATCACCATTGCCACCAACATGGCCGGACGTGGCACCGACATCGTGCTGGGCGGCAATGTCGAAAAAGCAGTGGCGGCGCTGGAGGCGGACGAATCCCTGTCCGAGGCCGATCGCCTGGCCCGCGCCGAGCAGCTGCGCGCCCAGTGGAAGATTGACCACGAGAAAGTGACCGCACTGGGCGGGCTGCGCATCATCGCCACCGAGCGCCATGAGTCCCGCCGCATCGACAACCAGCTGCGTGGGCGCTCGGGCCGCCAGGGCGACCCGGGCTCTTCGCGCTTTTACCTGAGCCTGGACGACTCGCTGATGCGCATCTTCGCGGGCGACCGCGTCAAGGCCATCATGGACCGGCTCAAGATGCCCGACGGCGAGGCCATCGAAGCCGGCATCGTCACACGCAGCATCGAGTCGGCACAGCGCAAGGTCGAGGCGCGCAACTTCGACATCCGCAAGCAGCTGCTTGAATACGACGACGTGGCCAACGACCAGCGCAAGGTGATCTACCAGCAGCGCAACGAGATCCTGGACGCCGCTGACCTGTCCGCCCTGATCGACGCCATGCGCGACGACTGCCTGACGGATGTCGTGCGCCAATACGTGCCCGCTGAATCCGTCGAGGAGCAATGGGACTTGGCGGGACTGGAAGCTGCCCTGGCCAACGACTGGCAGGTGAGCCTGGCGTTGCAGCACGAGGTGGAAGGCTCCGACGCCATTACCGACGAGGAAATTCTCGAAAAAGTGCTGCAGGCCGCCCGCGACGCCTTCCAGGCGAAGGTGACCCAGGTGGGCGCCGAGAACTTCACGCAGTTCGAGCGCATGGTGCTGCTGCAGAGTGTTGACACCAACTGGCGCGACCACCTCTCCGCGCTCGACTATTTGCGCCAGGGCATCCACTTGCGCGGCTATGCGCAAAAGCAGCCCAAGCAGGAATACAAGCGCGAAGCCTTCGAGCTGTTCCGCCAGCTGCTGGACCAGGTCAAGAACGAGGTCACCCGCCTGATGATGACCGTGCAGGTGCAGTCCAGCGCCCAGCTGGACGAAGCAGCGCAGGCCATGGAAAGCCGCGGCGAGGGCATCAGCAACGTGACCTACACCTCGCCCACGGAAACCGGCGAGGTCCAGACCGTGGCCGATGCGAGTACTGCCGGACAGATGCCCGCCGCAGGCGTGCGCGTGGGCCGCAACGACCCCTGCCCGTGTGGCAGCGGCAAAAAGTACAAGCAGTGCCACGGCAAACTCTCGTGATGTAAAGCTCAACGGACACGGGCTGCGGCCCGTGTTTGCGTTCACGCGCACCTTTATTTGTCCTTCGCCCTTTTGCTTTTTTGACCTTTGCCTCAGGAGCAACCCATGCCCGTCAATCTGACTGCCCCCAATGCCCAGGACCTGCATGCCATCGCCGGTGTGCGCATCGGTGTCGCCGAGGCCGGCGTGCGCAAGGCCAACCGCAAGGATCTGACGGTCTTTCTGCTGGATGAGGGCGCAACGGTGGCCGGCGTGTTCACGCAAAACCGCTTCTGCGCCGCGCCGGTGCAGGTGTGCCGCGAGCATCTGGACGGCGGCCAGCCCATCCGCGCGCTGGTGGTCAACACCGGCAACGCCAATGCCGGCACCGGCGCCGACGGCCTGGCGCGCGCGCGCGCCACCTGCGATGCGCTGGCAGGTCATCTGGGGCTGGCCGCGCGCCAGGTGCTGCCGTTTTCCACTGGCGTCATCATGGAGCCGTTGCCGGTGGACCGCATCCAGGCAGGGCTGTCCGCCGCCATCGCCGATGCGCAGCCCGCCCACTGGGCGCGCGCCGCCGAGGGCATCATGACGACCGACACGCTGCCCAAGGCCTTCAGCGCCCAGTTGCGGATCGGCGGCGCCACGGTGTCGGTCACCGGTATCTCCAAGGGTGCAGGCATGATCCGCCCCAACATGGCGACCATGCTGGGCTTCATGGCCACCGATGCCTGCATCGCCCCTGAACTGCTGCGCCAGCTGGTGCGAGAGCTGGCAGATCAGTCCTTCAACCGCGTCACCATCGACGGCGACACCAGCACCAACGATTCGTTCGTGCTGATGGCCACGCACAAGGCACAGCACGCGCCCATCACCTCGCTGGACAGCGACGAGGGCCGCGCGCTCAAGGCGGCGCTGCTGGAGGTGGCGCAAAAGCTGGCGCAGGCCATCGTGCGTGACGGCGAAGGCGCCACCAAGTTCATCACCGTGCGCGTGGAAAGCGGCAAGACGGCTGAGGAATGCCGCCAGGTGGCCTACGCCATCGCCCACTCGCCGCTGGTCAAGACAGCCTTCTTTGCCAGCGACCCCAACCTGGGCCGCATCCTGGCGGCTGTGGGTTATGCGGGCATCGCCGATTTGGATCAGACGAAGATCGATCTGTATCTGGACGACGTGCACGTTGCCGTGCAGGGCGGGCGCAACCCGCAATACCGCGAGGAAGACGGCCAGCGCGTGATGAAGCAAAGCGAGATCACCGTGCGCGTGGTGCTCGGCCGTGGCGAGGCCGCTGACACGGTATGGACCTGCGACCTGAGCCACGACTACGTGACCATCAACGCGGACTACCGATCCTGACGTGGCCTGACCATTGTGATGGCTGCAGGTCACTGCCAGTTGCTTCTGATTTCATAGCTGTCAGCGCTTGCTGAACAAGCGCTAGAGACCAAAATGACTGATAAATTTGACCGGCTGATCGCACGTGCCGAACAGCTCATCGCCCGCATCGAATCCGTGCTGCCCCAGCCACTGGGCGCGCCTGACTGGGCTGCGGCCATCGCCTGGCGCTACCGCAAGCGCAGCAGCGGCCATGGCGTGCTGGAGCCGGTGCGCCACGTCGGCAGCATTGCATTGCACGACCTGAAAGAAATCGACGCGCAAAAAGACAAGATAGAGCGCAACACCCGGCAATTTGTGCAGGGCAAGCCCGCCAACAACGTGCTGCTGACCGGCGCGCGCGGCACGGGCAAGTCCTCGCTCATCAAGGCCTGCCTGAACAGCTACGCGCCGCAGGGCCTGCGCCTGATCGAGGTGGACAAGGCTGACCTGACCGACCTGCCCGACATCGTGGACGTGGTCTCGGGCCGGCCAGAGAAGTTCATCGTCTATTGCGACGACCTGAGCTTTGAGGACGGCGAGGGCGGCTACAAGGCGCTTAAATCCGTCCTGGACGGCTCGGTGGCCGCCAGCACGCCCAACGTGCTGGTCTATGCCACCAGCAACCGCCGCCACCTGCTGCCTGAGTACATGAAGGACAACCTGGGCTACACCCATACCGATGACGGCGAGGTGCACCCGGGCGAGGCGGTGGAAGAAAAAGTCTCGCTGTCCGAGCGCTTTGGCCTGTGGGTGAGCTTTTACCCCTTCAGCCAGGACGAATACCTGACCATCGTCGCGCAGTGGCTGTCCGCACTGGGCGTGCCCGCGCAGGCGATCGAGGCCGCGCGCCCGCAGGCGCTGGTGTGGGCGCTGGAGCGCGGCTCGCGCAGCGGCCGGGTGGCCTACCAGTTCGCCCGGGACTTTGCGGGCCGCCAGGGCGAGGCCGCATGAGCGGGGCTGTCGCCACAGCGCAGCGCAAGCACACCGAAGTCGCCGTGGGCATTTTGCTGCGCGACGACGGCGCCATGCTGCTGTCCACCCGCCCCGAGGGCAAGCCCTATGCGGGCTACTGGGAGTTTCCGGGCGGCAAGATCGAAGCCGGCGAGACGGTCGAGCAGGCGCTGCGCCGCGAACTGATCGAAGAGCTGGGCGTAACCATCGGGCCTGCCGAGGCCTGGAAGGTGACCGAGCACGACTACCCGCACGCGCTGGTGCGCCTGCACTGGTGCAAGGTGCGCCAGTGGAGCGGCGAATTCGAAATGCGCGAGGGCCAGACCATGGCCTGGCAGCACTGGCCGTTGCAGGTGCGCCCCGTGCTGCCAGGCGCTTATCCGGTGCTGCAATGGTTGGCCGAGGAGCGCGGCGAGGTGTTCGATGCCTCGGTGCTGGGGTAATGTTTTGCTATTAAATAAATAGCTGCTGGCGCTTGTTGTACAAGGGGTAGAGGCTGATTTGACCTGGCTGGTGGCCTGCGTCAGGGCTGGCGCTTGGGGTCACCAAACTCCGCATCTTCGGGCGGCGCTTCCGCAGGCATGCGGAAGTCCTCGGCTGCCCACGCGCCCAGGTCGATCTGCTTGCAGCGCTGACTGCAGAACGGGCGAAACCGGTTGTCCGCACTGAAGAGGCTGGGCCCGCCGCAGGTGGGGCAGGGCACCTGGCGCGCGGCGGGTGACGGCATGTGGCCGGGCTGGCGAGGATCCGAGGACATTGGTGGGCTGCCTCTCAGTCCCTCAGGCGCACAGCGTCAGCTCAAAGGCTGCGGCCTCGGCGCTGGCGACCAGACGGCCGCCTTCTTCCTGGCGCATCAGCCGCACAGAAACGATGAGGCGGTTGCCGCTGATTTCCGGTATCAGCTGCAGCGCGGGATCGATTGCCAGGCGCAGCAGCTGGAAGGTGCGGCCCTGGGGCAGATTTTGCTGAAACTGGCCACGCTCGGCCGCGACCTTCTGGGGCAGGCCCGATTCGCGCATCAGGCGCAGCAGCAGATACACGGAGTTGGCCAGCGGGCCCAGCGAGGTTGCCCATTGCTGAAGGTCGTGCTGGCGCTGCACCGGCGCATGGTGCTGCCAGGCGTAGTAGGCGGGCAGGTCAAAGCCGCAGGTGCCGCCCGGAATGCCTACGCGGCTGCGAATGCTCATGAGCCAGTCGTTCTCGCTCAGTGCCTGTCCGGCTTTGCCGCTTTGGGCGCTGAGTGCGGCAAAGCAATGGTCGAGCTGGGCGATCACGCCGTCCAGCACGTCTTCGGAGATGGATGGGTTGCCTCGGTAGGCATCGAACTGGTGCTTGTGCTTTTCCAGGTCCTTGAGCACGTCGGTTTTCAGGTCGGCGCGTGCCGCTACGTCCATGACCTCGAACATCGTCACCAGCGCATAGTGGTGGTCCAGCGGATGGCTGCGCGCAATGAGCTCGTCCAGGCGGCGAAACAGTTGTTCAAGCCGCAGATAGGTTCTCAGACGTTCGTTGAAGGGGTATTCGTAAAGAATCACGCTACGGGGTTCCTGGATGCGCACAGTGTGGGGTGGGGCGCCGGCGCGAGCGCATCATAGCCCGAACAAACCGGCGATACGGCGTGCATTTGCCTGCAAATCAGCCAGCGTCAGCCCGTCGTTATAGACCACGATATCGGCTGCGGCGCGGCGCGCCGCGCGGCTGCTTTGCGTGGCCATGATGGCGCGGATAGCGTCCTCGGCCAGAGCGCTACGGGCCTGCACGCGGCTGATTTGTGTGTTCTCGCGGCAGTCCACCACCAGCACGGCATCCAGTTGGCGCGCCCAGCGCGGCGACTCGGTCAGCAGCGGAATGTCCAGCACGATAAGACGCAGGCCCGCCCGGGCTGCGTGGGTCACTGCCTGTGCGATGGCTTTGCCCACCAGCGGGTGGATGATGGCTTCCAGCCGCTGTTTGGCGCCCGGGTCGGCGAACACCAGCGAGCGCATGCGGGCGCGATCCAGCGCGCCAGAGCCGTCAACATAGTCTGCACCAAACTCGGCGCGTATTGCCGGAATGGCTGCGCCGCCGGGCTGCGTCACGCTGCGTGCAATGCCATCTGCGTCCACCAGCGCCGCGCCGCAGGCATGCAGCATGGCGGCAAAGGTGCTTTTGCCGCTGCCGATGCCGCCCGTCACGCCCAGCTGGAAGGGGCGCGGCGGCGGGGGAGAAGTGGTGTCGTCATCCATTCAAAACACAGAAAAAATGGCCTGCATGATCTGTGTCGGCCCCCACAACAGGGCAGCCAGTCCGCCGCCCACCAGAAACGGGCCGAAGGGCACGTATTTGCCTTCGCGCAGGTTGCTGGCCAGCTTCATGGCGATGCCCACGAGGGCGCCGATGACCGATGCCAGCAAGATGATGGGCACCAGCGCCTGCCAGCCAAACCAGGCACCCAGGGCGGCAAACAGTTTGAAGTCGCCAAAGCCCATGCCCTCCTTGCCCGTGGCGAGCTTGAAGCCCCAGTACACCGTCCACAGGGACAGGTAGCCCGCGGCCGCGCCGATCAAGGCGTCGGTCAGCGGCACGCCCGTCCAGCCCGGTATTGCGGCCAGCAGACCAGCCCACAGCAGGGGCTGGGTGATGCTGTCGGGCAGCAGCGTGGTGTCCCAGTCGATGAAGGCCAGCGTCACCAGCGCGGCGCAAAAGCCGCACCAGGCGGCGGTGGCCAGGCTCCAGCCCCAGCGCATGGCGCAGGCATAGAACAGGGCGGCGGTGACCAGTTCGACCAGCGGGTAGCGGGGGCTGATGCGCACCTGGCAACCTGAACAGCGCCCGCGCAGGGCGATGTAGCTGAGCACTGGGATGTTCTCGTACCAGCGCACTTCATGCCCGCAGGCGGGGCAGTGCGAGCGCGGTGTCAAGAGGTTGAAGGGCTGCGGTGGCGCAGCCGGTGCGTTGTCCGCCTGCAGGATCAGGCCGGTGTCGTGGGCGTATTGCGCGCATTCGTCAGCCCATTGCCGCTCCATCATGCGCGGCAGGCGATGGATCACCACATTGAGAAAGCTGCCGATGAGCAGGCCCAGAACGCCGACGAGCGCGGCGTCTGCCATTGCAATACCCGTCATCAGACCACTTGCCCCAGCTTGAAGATGGGCAGGTACATGGACACCACGATGCCGCCGATGAGCGAGCCCAGAAACACGATGATGATGGGCTCCATCAGGCTGGACAGGCCCGCTACCATTTCATCGACCTCGGCTTCGTAAAAATCGGCTGCCTTGCCCAGCATGTGGTCGATGGAGCCGGACTCTTCGCCAATCGCGCACATCTGCAGCACCATGGACGGGAACACGTTGGCATTGCCCATCGCGGCGGTGAGGCTGGAACCCGTGGAGACTTCCTGCTGGATTTTTTCGGTGGCTATGGCATAGACCGAGTTGCCGGACGCGCCGCCCACCGAGTCGAGGGCCTCGACCAGCGGAACGCCGGCTGCGAACATGGTGGACAGCGTGCGCGTCCAGCGCGCCACGCAGGACTTGTCGATCAGCGCCCCGAAGATGGGCAGTTTGAGCAGCACGCGATCCATCACGCGCTGCATTTTCTCGCTGCGTTTCCAGGCTTGCATGAAGAAGTAGAACCCGCCACCGATCACGCCGAAGATCAGCCACCAGTAGGCGACAAAAAACTCGCTGATCCCCATCACGAACAGCGTGGGGGCGGGCAGGTCGGCGCCGAACGAGGTGAAGACCTCCTTGAATGCCGGAATCACGAAGATCATGATGATGGTCACCACCACGAAGGCAACGATGATCACCGAGATCGGGTACATCAGCGCAGAGCGGATCTTGGACTTGATGGCCTCCGTTTTTTCCATGTACGTGGCCAGGCGATCGAGCAGCGCCTCCAGGATACCGGCCGCTTCGCCGGCCTCTACGAGGTTGCAGTAAAGGCTGTCGAAGTACATGGGGTACTTGCGGAAGGCCGCGTTGAGCGACGTGCCGGTTTCCACGTCTGCCCGGATGTCGTTGAGCAGCCGTGTCACAGCCGGGTTGGTGTTGCCGCGGCCCACGATGTCAAACGATTGCAGCAGCGGCACGCCAGCTTTCATCATGGTGGCCATCTGGCGCGTGAACAGCGCAATGTCCTTGGGCTTGATCTTCTTGCCGGCGCTCGTGCGGCGCTTTTTGATTTTGGTGGGCAGCACCCCCTGGCGGCGCAAGGTGGCCTTGACCTGGTTTTCACCCACGGCGCGAACCTCGCCACGCACGATCTTGCCGTGGCGGTCCTTGCCCTCCCATTCAAAGACAAAGTCCTTGATGTCCCTCGATGCAGCGGTCGCCATTGTGTTCTCTCGTTGAAAAGGGTTTACTCGTTCGTGACGGCCAGAACCTCTTCAAGAGAGGTCAGTCCCATTTTGGCCTTGTACAGCCCGGCCTCGCGCAGCGAGCGCACGCCCTCCAGGCGGGCTTGCTCCGCGATCTCCAGCGCGCTGCCGTCGCGCAAGATGATTCTCTGGATTTCTTCCGACACTGGCATGACTTGGTAGATGCCCACGCGGCCTTTGTATCCGTTGTTGCAGGCCGAGCAGCCCACGGGGCGGTAGGTGACCCAGGTGCCGTCGATTTCCTCGTCCTTGTAGCCTGCCTCCAGCAAGGTTTCGTGCGGAATGTCAGCCGGCACCTTGCAATTGGGGCACAGGCGCCGCGCCAGCCGCTGTGCCGAGATCAGAATCACGCTGGAAGCAATGTTGAACGGCGCAATGCCCATGTTGCGCATGCGTGTCAGCGTGGTGGGTGCGTCATTGGTGTGCAGGGTGGACAGCACCAGGTGGCCCGTCTGGGCCGCCTTGATCGAGATGTCGGCGGTTTCCAGGTCGCGGATTTCGCCCACCATGATGATGTCCGGGTCCTGGCGCAAAAAGGCCTTGAGCGCGGTGGCAAAGGTCAGCCCGGCCTTCTCGTTCACATTGACCTGGTTGACACCGGGCAGGTTGATTTCGGAGGGGTCTTCAGCCGTGGCAATGTTGACCCCGGGCTTGTTGAGCAGGTTCAGGCAGGTGTACAGCGACACGGTCTTGCCCGAACCCGTGGGCCCGGTCACCAGAATCATTCCGTAGGGCCGCCCGATGGCATGCAGCAGCCGTTCTTTTTCTTCGGGCTCGTAGCCCAGCGCATCGATGCCCAGTTTGGCGCTGCTGGGGTCCAGGATACGGATCACTATCTTTTCGCCAAACAGCGTGGGCAGGGTGCTCACGCGAAAGTCGATGACGCGATCCGGCCCCACCTTGAGCTTCATGCGGCCGTCCTGGGGCACGCGCTTTTCGGAGATGTCCATGCGCGAGATCACCTTGATGCGCGAAGCGAGTTTGTCCTTGATGGCGATGGGCGGCGAGGCGACTTCGCGCAATTCGCCGTCAATGCGAAAGCGCACCCGGTAATGGTGCTCATAGGGTTCAAAGTGCAGGTCGGACGCCCGCATGTTGAACGCGTCCAGCAGCATCTTGTGCAAAAACTTGACGATGGGTGCGTCTTCAACGTCGTTGTTGTCGGCGCTCTCTTCCTGAGTTTCTTCGATGGCAACGTCGCCAAATTCGAAGTCACTGTTACTGACAATGCTCTCCAGGGCCTCGTTGTTGGTTTTGGCCAAGGCGGCGATCAGCTTCATCAGCTTGTCGTATTCCCCAATGATCCAGTCCACCCCCATCTGGGTGGTGAACTTGATCTTCTCGGCCGCTTCCTGATTGGTGGGGTCGGCGGTGGCCACGATCAGGCGGTTATTGCGCTTGCCCAGTGCCACGACCCGCAAGGCCTGGCACAGCTTGATGTCCAGCAAATCCTGCGACAGGCGCTGACGGTCGATCGCATCCAGATCCACCAGCGGCGCACCGAAGATGGTGGACACCGTATGGGCCAGGTCACCGGGCGTTATTGCGTTGGAGGCCGTCAGCTCATCGATGAAGTGGGTACGCGCCTGTTGTGATTTTTTGTAAATCTCTTCTGCGGCATCCTGGCTGAGTTTTCCTACAGACATCAATGCCCGCGCCAGACCGGGCAGGGCAATTGGTTGAGCGACTTTCTGTGTGGTGTCTGCGGCAGCCATGTAACCTGTGGATTCTTATGGAAGAAACGGAAGCATACCTATCATCGCCGATCGTATTGGACGTGTATAGATTGCTCCGATTGTGCGTCGTGCAGCCGTGAGCACTGCCCGGCGCTGTTATTGGAAGCCAGTGCGCAAAAGTTCGTATCGTATTTCGATGCCGTGCGACCTGCGTAAGAAAAAGTGAGCAACTCCTGCTGGCGCGCGCGCTGTCGCGCCTCCCGGGTGGCCGCTTGAGCTGTGTTTCACGCGCTTTCACGCGCGGCGATGGAAGGTGACAAACTCAAATGGCAGCCCGCCCGCGCTCACATGGCTGCTGCGCGCGGTCGCCGTCCACTCGGGCCCCAGCGCGGGCGCGTGGGCGTCGCCCTCGTAGTTGCGGGCGATCTCGGTCACCTCCACGCGAGTGGCAAGGGGCAGTGCCTGGGCGTAGATTTGCGCGCCGCCGATGATCCAGGCCGCCGGGGCGCCAGATTGCTCTGCTATCTGTAGCGCATCATGCAGGCTGTGAGCGGGCTGGGCGCCGCGATCGCTCCAGCCTTTTTGCCGCGTCACAACGATGTTGGCGCGCCCCGGCAGCGGCCTAAAGCGTGGGGGCAGCGAGTCCCAGGTCTTGCGGCCCATGATCACCGGATGGCCCTGCGTCAGCTGCTTGAAGTGCGCCAGATCCTCGGGCAGGTGCCAGGGCATGGCGCCGTCCTTGCCGATCACGCCGTTGGCGGCGCGTGCGTAGATGAGGGCGATTTCCACGATATGTTCTATTGAAAAGTGGCTCCAGCCCTTGCGATAAAAGCGCTGGAAGCTATTTAATTGATAGTAGTGCTCACACCGCCACGGGCGCCTTGATGGCCGGGTGGCACTGGTAGTCGAGGACCTCGAAATCCTCGTACTCGTACTCGAAGATCGAATCCGGCCGGCGCTTGATGCGCAGGGTGGGATAGGCGTTGGGTTGGCGCGCCAGTTGCGTGCGTACCTGCTCAAAGTGGTTGCTGTAGATGTGGCAGTCGCCGCCGGTCCAGATGAAGTCGCCCACCTCCAGGTCGCACTGCTGGGCCACCATGTGGGTCAGCAGCGCGTAGCTGGCAATGTTGAAGGGCACGCCCAAAAAGATGTCGGCGCTGCGCTGGTACAGCTGGCAGCTCAGCTTGCCGCGCTGGCCCGGCGCCTGCGGCGGCGCCACGTAGAACTGAAAGAACGCGTGGCAGGGCATCAGCGCCATTTTGTCCAGATCGGCCACGTTCCAGGCGCTCACGATGATGCGGCGGCTGTCGGGGTTGGTCTTGAGGGTGTCGATCACCTGGCTGATCTGGTCGATGTGGCCACCGTCCGGTTGGGGCCAGCTGCGCCACTGCACGCCGTACACCGGGCCCAGGCTGCCGTCATCGCGCGCCCATTCGTCCCAGATGGTGCAGCCGCGCTCTTGCAGCCAGCGCACATTGCTGTCGCCGCGCAAAAACCACAGCAGCTCGAGGATGATGGACTTCAGGTGCACTTTTTTGGTGGTCACCAGCGGAAAGCCCTCGGCCAGGTCAAAGCGCATCTGGTGGCCGAACACGCTGCGCGTGCCGGTGCCGGTGCGGTCGCCTTTGGCCGCGCCGTGCTCGAACACATGGCGCATCAGGTCTTCGTATTGGCTGCGGATGGGGCGTGTGGTCATTGTTTGTATTGAAAGTGGCTCCAGCGCTTATCAGTCAAGCGCTGGCAGCTATTGTTTTTGAAAGATGCTGCCCGGGTTCATGATGCCCTGCGGGTCCAATGCCCGCTTGATGGCGCGCATCAGCCCCAGGGCCACGGGCGACTTGTACTGCGCCAGCTTGTCCGTCTTGAGCTGGCCCACGCCATGCTCGGCCGAAAACGAACCGCCAAACCGCGCCACCGCGTCATAGACCAGCGTGTTGACGCGGGCCTCCTGCGTGCGCAGGAACTCGCGCGCGTCGCCACCGGCGGGCGCCTGCACGTTGTAGTGCAGGTTGCCGTCGCCCAGGTGGCCGAAGTTGACCAGTCGCACCCCGGGGATTTCGCGCTGCAGCAAGGCATCGGCATGGTCCACAAAGTCAGGGATGCGCGAGATCGGCACCGATATGTCGTGCTTGATGTTCAGGCCTTCCTCGGCCTGCGCCAGCGGAATGCTCTCGCGGATGTGCCACAGCGCGTGCGCTTGCGACAGGCTTTCGGCCACCACGGCGTCCTGCACGCAGCCGTCTTCAAGCGCGGCCTCCAGCAGCGCCTCGAATCGCGCGCGGGCGTGGTTCTCGGATTCGCTGTCGCTGTTTTCCAGCAGCACGCACCAGGGCAATTCTTGCCGGTCGATGAAGGGCACGCGCAGCTGCGGCATGTGCCTGTTGACGAGCTGCAGCGCAAAGCGGCCCATCACCTCAAAGCCCGTCAGCCCCGCGCCCAGAAACTGGTGCGACAGGCCCAGCAGGCGCACCGCAGCGGCCATCGACGGCACGGCCGCCCATGCCGTGAGCTGCGCGGCCGGACGCGGAAACAGCTTCAGCGTGGCCGCCGTGATCACGCCCAGCGTGCCTTCGCTGCCGATGTACAGGTCGCGCAGGTCATAGCCGGTGTTGTCCTTGCGCAGGCCGCTCAGGCCGTCCCACACCTCGCCCTGTGCGGTGACCACCTCCAGGCCCAGGCACAGCTCGCGCGTGTTGCCGTAGCGCACCACCTGCGTGCCGCCGGCGTTGGTGCCCAGGTTGCCGCCGATGGTGCAGCTGCCCTCGGCCGCGAGCGACAGCGCAAACAGCAGGCCGGCCTTGTCCGCTGTCTCCTGCACGTTCTGCAGGATGCAGCCGGCCTCCACGGTCATGGTCAGGTTGCCGGGGTCGATGCCGCGCACGGCGTTCATCCGTGTCAGGCTCAGCACGATCTGGGTGCCGCTGGCGTCGGGCGTGCTGCCCACCGACAGGCTGGTGTTGCCGCCCTGCGGCACGATCGCGGTGCCCGCCGCGGCGCAGGCGCGCACCACCGCGGCCACCTCGGGCGTGGAGCCGGGCCGCACCACGGCCAGGGCCTTGCCGCGCGCGCGCTTGCGCCAATCCTGCTCGTAGGCGGCAAGGTCGCCATCGGCAAGCACATGGGCGGCGCCGACGATCTGGCGCAGAGTGTCGAGCAAGTCGGTCATGGGCTTAGTCTTTCAGGCGGATACGGCGGCGCGCGCGGCCCTGGCACCACGCAGGCGCAGCCGCACATGCAGCGCGCAGGCGGTGAACAGCAGCAGGCACAGCGCGATCTCGGCGCCCGCCAGCCAGTTGCCGGGGGGGGCATCGCTCCAGGCGCGCACCACGCCTTCGGTGAAGTACAGCCACACCATCAGGCTGACCCAGCGATAGGTGTACATGCGCCGCTTGAGCAGCCCCGCCAGCGGCACGGCCAGCGGCAGCGCCTTGAGCGCCAGCCACGAGCCGCCTGGGCGCAGCGGCGCCAGCCACAGCTCCCATGCCAGGCACAGCGCAATCAGCCCCAGCAGACTGCCCACGGCCAGCCAGCGCGTGGCAGCCACGTCGGGGGCGATGGCGGTTGCCGCCGTCGCGGCGGGCGGGGTGGTTTCGGTTTGCATGGGGCTGGCATCATATCGGCCATGCCCCTGCCCTTGCCCCCAAGCCTCGCGCAGCGACTGGAAAGTTGGCTGGTTCAGCTCTCGCGCTTTCCCTGGCGCACCACTGCGCACACCCTGCGCGCGCGTTTTCGCGAGGAACGCCTGGGTCTGACAGCCGGCAGCCTCACCTTCACCACGCTGCTGGCGCTGGTGCCGTTTGCGGTGGTGGCGCTGGCCATGTTCACCGTGTTTCCCATCTTTGCCGAGATGCAACTGGTGCTGCAGCGCTGGCTGATCGACAGCCTGGTGCCCGACAGCATCTCGCGCCCGGTGCTGGGCTACCTCACGCAGTTTGCCGACAAGGCGCGCGGGCTGGGGGTGGTTGGTTTCTCCAGTCTGCTGGTGACGGCGCTGGCGCTGATCCTCACCATCGACCGCACGCTCAACAACATCTGGCGCGTGCCGCGGCTGCGCCCGCTGGGCCAGCGCGTGCTGATCTACTGGGCGGTGCTGACGCTGGGGCCGCTGGTGCTGGCGGCCAGCCTGGCGCTGACCACCTCGGCGGCCAGCGCGGCGTCGCGCGGCCTTGGCAGCGCGCTGCCGGGCGGCGCGCGCCTGCTGTTCGATGCCATCGAGTTCTTTGTGCTGGCCGTCGGCATGGCGGCGCTGTACCGCTACGTGCCCAACACCCCGGTGCACTGGCGCCACGCCTGGGCGGGCGGCCTGTTTGTCGCCGTGGGCATGGAGCTGGCCAAGAAGGCGCTGGCGCTGTATCTGGCCTCGGTGCCCACGTACTCGGTGCTGTACGGCACGTTTGCCACGCTGCCCATTTTGCTGCTGTGGGTCTATGTGGCCTGGGTCATCGTGCTGCTGGGCGCGGTGGTGGCGGCCTACCTGCCCAGCCTGCTGACCGGCGTGGCACGGGGCGCGGGCGGACAGGGCTGGGTTTTCACGCTGGCCATCGAGGTGCTGCAGCAGCTGCACCGCGCCCGCCCGCAGCCACCCCACGGCCTGAGCGCGCTGCAACTGGCGCAGCAGCTGCGCGTGGATGTGCTGCAGGCCGGGGCCGTGCTGCAGACCCTGGCGGCGCTGGGCTGGGTGGCGCGGGTAGATGAAACCGCCGACCTGGCCAACCCCACCGACGGGGCCGACGCGCGCTACCTGCTGCTGGCCGACCCCGCCACCACGCACATGGAGCCGCTGGTGCAGCGCCTGTTGCTGGCCCGCACGCCGCCGCTGGAGCGACTGTGGGCCCACGCGGGGCTGGAGGTGCTGACCCTGGCCGACGTGCTGGCGCGCGAATCGCCGCCGCGGCCAGCTGAAATGCTATTGAAAGAGTAGCTTCCAGCGCTTGATCTATAAGCGCTAGGGCCTGATTTGACCCAAATCATGCACGGCCGCCGCACCCTGCAGAACTGCTCCCTCCAGCGTGGCCGGGTAGGGTCCGGCCACATAGTCGCCGCAGGCCTGCAGGCCGGGGGCGATCATGCGCGGCGGGCGTGCCAGGGCGGGCGTGCAGGCAAAGGTGGCGCGCTTTTCCACCACCGTTTTCACCACGCGCAGGCCGGGCAGGGCTAAATCTTCAGCGGCCTGGGCCAGCACGTCACGTTCCAGCGCGGCGCGCTCGCCCTCGAAGGCGCTGACCACAAACGCCAGCAGTCCCGCGTTGCCGTCCAGCCGCGCGCGGTCAAACACGAACTGCGCCGGCCGGCCGGCCCGCGTGCGCAGCGCCAGCATGGGGCGGGGCAGCAGCGGGCCCGGCGCTCCCGGCAGTTCGGCATACACCGTGGCGATGGCGCCAAAGCGCAGCACCTGCGCACCGTCAGCCCAGGCCTGCAGTGCGGGGCGCTGGGTGGCGGGGGCTGCGGCATCGGCCACCAGGCGGGCGGCCTCGGTGCTGCTGGTGGCCAGCAGCACGGCGTCGAACGCAATGCCGTCCACGCGCCAGCCGTGGGCGTCTTGCTCCAGCGATTGCACACGCCGGCCGGTGTGCACGGCGTGGCCGCGCTCTTGCAGCCAGCGCGCGGCGGGCTCGGGGAACAGCGCGCCCATGCTGATGCGCGGCAGCAGCAGGTGGGAGCCGCCGCGCCCGGCAAACAGGCCGTCGTGCAGTACGCGCAAAAACACCTGGCCGCAGGACTGGTCCACGGGCGTGTTCAGCGCCGACACGCACAGCGGCGCGATGAACTCATCCACCAGCCGCTGCGGCAGGCCCGCGCACAGATCCGCCACGCTGGCGCCCGGCGCGCACTGAAAGCCCGCCAGGCGCCAGCGTGCGGCGCGCGCCAACAGCGCGGCGCGCTCGCGCAGGCTCCAGCCGCGGGCGCGGGCAATGGCGGCCAGCGCATCCCAGGGCGGGGCCGCATCGGGCAGGGCCAGGCCGCTGCCGTCCGGGAACACCAGCGCCAGCGGCAGGCGCAGCAGGGCGGACTCAGGGGCCACACCCACGGTGCGCATCAGGCGCAGGCATTCGGCATAGGCGCCAATCAGGATGTGCTGGCCGTTGTCCAGCAGCAGGGATGCGCCGTCCGCGCGCTGGGCGGCCACGGCGCGCGCGCGCCCGCCCAGGGTGCGGCTGGTCTCGAACACGCTGACCGCGTGGCCTGCCTGGGCCGCATGCACGGCCGCTGCCATTCCGGCCCAGCCGGCGCCGACGAGGGCAAGCTTCACATCCGCCCCAGCGCCTGCACCTTCCACGCCAGCCAGAACTTGCGCAGTGGCGTCAGGCTGGTGCGCTGGTGCAGCACCTGGAAGTTGTCGGCCTCGATCTCGCGCAGCAGCGTGCGGTAGATGCTGGCCATCATCAGGCCGGGCTTTTGCGCGCGGCGGTCGGCCGTGGGCAGCAGGGCCAGGGCCTCGTCGTAGAGGCGGTGCGCGCGCTCGGCCTGAAAGCGCATCAGCGCGGTGAAGCGGTCGGAATATTCGCGCCTGGTGATCTCATGCGCTTTCACGTCGAACTGTTGCAGTTCGCTAATGGGCAGGTAGATGCGCCCGCGCAGGGCGTCCTCGCCCACGTCGCGGATGATGTTGGTGAGCTGAAACGCCAGGCCCAGCCGGTGCGCGTACTGCGTGGTGGCCTCCTGCGTCTGGCCGAAGATGCGCGCCGCCACCTCGCCCACCACGCCGGCCACCAGATGGCAGTAGCGCGACAGGCCCGCAAAGTCCAGGTAGCGCGTTTGCTCCAGATCCATCTGGCAGCCCTCGATCACGGCTTGCAGGTGACGCTGCTCGATGCCGTAGGTGCGGGCGTGCGGCATCAGTGCCTGCATCACCGGGTGGGTGGGCTGGCCGGCGAAGGCCTTGGCCACCTCGCCCTGCCACCAGGCCAGCTTGGCCTGGGCCACGCTGGCTTCGGAGACTTCGTCCACCACGTCGTCCACCTCGCGGCAAAAGGCGTAAAAGGCCGTGATGGCCGTGCGCCGGTCGCGTGGCAGGAACAAAAAGGCGTAATAGAAGCTGCTGCCAGAGGCGGCGGCCTTGTGCTGGACGTACTGATCAGGACTCATGGGCCGCGAATTGTCACACGGCATACGGCGCGGCACGCGACTGTGCCACCAGGGCAGGCAGGCGCCGCGTCAGGCTGTGGCAATGTCATCAAAAAGCCGTGCAAGTGTCACGCCGTCGTCGCAGCTCCTGCGGACGATAGGTCTCCTATGAAGCGCGACGATGCCTTCCTGAATGCCTGGGCCACTTCCCAGGCCGTGCCGCCAGACCATTCGGCTGACGAGGAGCACGACCCATCCCGCCCGCCGCTGCGCTACCGCACCCTGTGGATTTCCGACCTGCACCTGGGCACACCAGGCTGCCAGGCCAAGGCGCTGCTGGACTTTCTCAAGCAAACCGAGTGCGAAACGCTGTTTCTGGTGGGCGACATCATCGATGGCTGGCAGCTGCGCCGTCAGTGGTATTGGCCCCAGACGCACAACGACGTGGTGCAAAAACTGCTGCGCAAGGCGCGCAAGGGCACCCGCGTGATCTTCGTGCCCGGCAACCATGACGAATTTGCGCGCCGCTACGTCAACCTGAATTTTGGCGGCGTCGTCGTCGCCGAAGACTGGGTGCACGAAACGGCGGACGGCCGCAAGCTGTGGATCATCCACGGCGACCTGTTTGACGGCGTGATCCAGTGCGCCAAATGGCTGGCCTACGTGGGCGACAACCTGTATGAGTTCACGCTCAAGCTCAACCGGCACCTGAACACGCTGCGCGCGCGCCTGGGCCTGCCGTACTGGTCGCTGTCCAAATATCTCAAGCTCAAGGTCAAGCGCGCCGTGAACTATGTCGGCGACTTCGAGAGCGCCGTTGCCCGCGAGGCCCGCAAGCGTGGCTTGCAGGGCGTGGTGTGCGGCCATATTCACCATGCCGAGTTGCGCGAAATCGACGGCATTCTGTATGCCAACGACGGCGACTGGGTGGAAAGCCTCAGCGCGCTGGCTGAGCATGCCGACGGTCGGCTGGAGATCCTTCACTGGGCCGAGCACATGCCCGTGCAACGCAAAACCAGCGCCAAGACCCCGCAGGAAGTCCCTGTCACCACGATTTGATGTCCATGTCCCCTGAAGCCCCTGTGCTGGTTGAGTTGATTTATTTCAATGCGGGGGGCGGTCACCGCGCGTCCGCGCTGGCGCTGGAGGCTGCCATTGCCCGCGCCGGGCTGCCCTGGCGCGTCTGCCGCACCAATCTCTTTGAAGTGTTTGACCCCCAGGCCCGTTTTCGGCAGTGGACTGGCATGGACCCCGAGGAGCTTTACAACAAGCGCCTGGCGCGGGGCTGGACGCTGGGGCTGACGCATGAGTTGCGCCTGCTGCAGGGCATGATCCGCCTGAGCCACGAACGCATGGTGCAGGCGCTGCGCCACCACTGGGGCGAGCATCACCGCCCAGCGATGGTGGTGTCGCTGGTGCCCAACTTCAACCGATCCATGTCCGACGCGCTGGAGCGCGCCCTGCCGGGCACGCCTTTCGTCACCGTGATGACCGACCTGGCCGATTGCCCGCCCAGCTTCTGGATCGAGCCGCAGACCTCGCAGATCGTGGTGTGTGGCTCGCCGCATTCGGTGCAGCAGGCGCGCGCGGCCGGTGTGCCGCAGCAGCGCATCTGGGAGACCTCGGGCATGATTTTGGGCGAGCAGTTCTACGCCGATGTGCAGCAAGACCGCGCCGCCGAGCGTGTGCGCATGGGGCTGGACGCGCACAGCCCGGTCGGGCTGGTGCTGTTCGGCTCCGAGGGCTCCAAGGAAATGCTGCCGATCGCCCGTCGCCTGACCGACACGCCGCTCATCCTGGCCTGCGGGCGCAATGCCGAGCTGGCGCAAGCCCTGCGCGCCTTGAAGCGCAATGCGCCCACGGTGGTGCTGGACTTCACGCGCGAGATGGCGCGCATCATGCGTCTGGCCGACTTCTTCATTGGCAAACCCGGCAGCGGCAGCCTGAGCGAGGCGGTGCTCATGGGCCTGCCGCCCATCGTGGTACGCAACGCCTGGACCATGCCGCAAGAGCGCTTTTGCACCGACTGGGTGCGCGACAACGGCCTGGGCCTGGTGCTGCCGCACTTCAAGGCCATCGCGCCCGCGGTGCAGACCTTGCTGGCCGACCTGCCGCGCTACCAGGCTGCCACGCGCCGCATGCACAACCGCGCTGCATTCGAAGTGCCGCAGGTGCTGGCGCAGATACTGCACAACGCCGGCCAGCAGGCCAGGCAGGCCGAGCACCAGGCAGCGTGAGGGGTCGATGACCCCGGGTGACCCTGATGCGGGGCAAGTGCCCTTGCCGCAGGCTGCGCACTGGCCCTTGCGCTACGTCACCACATCACTACATCACTGCGGCCCGCCACAGCATGCGCGGGCCATCCCACGGCGTGATGCGGGGGCGCCGCAGCAAGCTGGCACCGCCCAGGGCCTGCACCTTGTCGAGGATGCGCAGGCCGCCCTGCACCACCAGGCGCAGTTCCCAGCCCGCACGGCCGGGCAGGCGGTGCACCAGCGGGCTGCCTTGCAACATCAGCGCGCGCGCCCAGGCGGCGCAGTCCAGCACCAGCCGGTCGCTGGCGGCCGATCGGCGCTGCGCGGCCAGGTCGGTGCGGGCCACGCCAAAGGCGGCGCAGTCGGCATCGGTGACGTAATGGCGTGCACGCGGCAAATCCACGCTCAGGTCCTGCCAGAAGTTGATGAGCTGCAGCGCGCTGCAAATGGCGTCGCTCTGGCGCAGCGCCAGGTCGTCGTGCACTTGGTACAGGTGCAGCAGCAGCCGCCCCACGGGGTTGGCCGAGCGGCGGCAGTACTGCAGTAGCGCAGCGCGGTCTGGGTAGGTGGCGCCGCCCTGGGTCATGGCCACGTCCTGCATGAAGGCGTCCAGCAGATCGTCCAGCAAATGCGTGGGCAGGCCGTGGCGCTGCAGCTGCACTTGCAACGGGCCGAAAACCGCCGCCCAGCGCTGCTGGGGCGCGGCGCCGGCGGCCACCGCCGCCAGTTCGGCTCGGTAGGCGGCCAGGTCGGCCAGCCGGGCGCTGGCCGTGGCCTCGCCTTCGTCTGCCAGGTCGTCGGCGGTGCGGGCAAAGGCGTAAATGGCAGCAATGGGCTGGCGCAGTTGCGGCGGGCACAAAAGCGATGCCACAGGAAAGTTCTCGTAGTGCGTGACCGGCGCCGCCACTGCCGCAGCGCTTGCAGGCTGGGGCGCCTTGCGCCCGGGGGATTCAGGATGTTTCACTCCGCCATTGTCGTGCTTGACAAGGCCGGCGGGCTGCTCATAGATTGTTACTAACCAGCCAGTCAGTAATTGCCCCCGGACTTTTTCATGAGCACACCCGCTGCACCGCGCGTACCGGCCTTGCCGTGGCCGCATCTACGACAGCCCCGCAACGGGGTTTTTTTGTGCTTGCCGGGCTTTCGGGGGGGGCAGCGTGCGCGCCGGGACGCGGCGCTGGCGGCGCCGGCCATGTGGGTGCTGGCTGCCGTGGTGCTGGCCGGTTGCTCGCGCAGTGAGCCCGTGCCCGAGCCGGTGCGCGCCGTCAAGCTGCTCGCGGTGGGCGTGGCGCCGCTGCAGATGCATCCGGAATACGCGGGCGAGGTGCGCGCGCGCATCGAGTCGCGCCTGGGGTTTCGCGTGGGCGGCAAGATCGTGCAGCGCCAGGCCGAGGTGGGCCAGCACGTGCTGGCCGGCCAGGTGCTGGCCCAGCTGGATCCGCGCGACTACGAGCTGGCCACGCAGGCCGCGCGCGCCCAGGTCGCTGCTGCCAGCACGCAGCGCGACCTGGCGGCGGCAGACTTTGAGCGCTATTCCCGGCTGCGGGCCGAGAACTTCATCAGCAGCGCCGAGCTGGATCGCCGCCAGGCCCAGCTGAAGGCAGCGCAGGCGTCGCTGGATCAGGCGCGTGCGCAGCTGGCCGCCCAGGGCAATCAGGCTGACTACACCCGCCTGGTGGCCGATGCGGCGGGCGTGGTGACCGGCGTGGATGCCGAGCCCGGCCAGGTGGTGGCCGCTGGCGCGCCGGTGGTGCGCGTTGCGTGCGACGGCCCACGCGATGCGGTATTTGCGGTGCCCGAGGACAAGGTGGGCCAGCTGCGCGTGGGCCAGCCGGTACAGGTGCGCGCCTGGTCGGCCGGTGCGCTGCTGCAGGGCCGCGTGCGTGAGGTGGCGGCCAGTGCCGACCCGGTGACGCGCACTTTTGTCGTCAAGGTGGCGGTGGATGGCCCCGACCTGCCGCCGCTGGGCGCCACGGTGTATGCGGCGCCGCAGGCGCTGGCGCCGGCCGCAGAAGGCGCGCAGGCCATCAAGCTGCCCACGAGCGCCCTGGGGCAGGAGGGCGGGCAGACGGTGGTGTGGGTGTTTGAGCCCCACAAGGCAGGCGCGGCAGGCTTGGCAGACGCGGGCGGCACCGTGCGCCCGCAGCCGGTGCAGATCGCCGCGGCCGACGGCAACCAGGCCGTGATTGCCGCCGGCCTGAGCCCCGGCATGCAAGTGGTGGCCACGGGCGTGCATGTGCTGTCGCCGGGGCAGCGGGTGACGGCATATAAGCCAAAAGTGCCTGAATCCCTTATGAATCCAGCGCTACCAGCTATCAATATGAAAGCGCCAGCGCCACCCGCCGCTGCGCGCTAAAGGGGCCGCCATGCAGCAGACGCAGCCCAAGCCGGGCTTCAATCTGTCGCGCTGGGCGCTGGAGCATGCGGCGCTTACGCGTTACCTGATGGTGGTGCTGATGCTGCTGGGCTTTGCCGCGTACTTTCAGCTGGGGCAGGACGAAGACCCGCCGTTCACCTTTCGCGCGATGGTGGTGCGCACCTACTGGCCCGGCGCCACGGCGCAGCAGGTGGCCGAGCAGGTGACCGACAAGATCGAGCGCACCCTGCAGAAGGTGCCCTATGCCGACAAGATTCGCAGCTACAGCAAGCCGGGTGAGTCGCAGATCATCTTTGAAATCAAGGACTCGTCCAGGCCCGCAGAGGTGGCCAACGTCTGGTACCAGGTGCGCAAGAAGGTAGGCGACATGCGCAGTCAGCTGCCGGGCAACATTCAGGGGCCGTTTTTCAACGACGAGTTTGGCGATGTGTTTGGCGTGATCTATGCGTTGCAGGGCGAAGGCTTCAGCTACGCCGAGCTCAAGGACTTTGCCGACGACGTGCGCCAGCAGCTGCTGCGCGTGAAGGACGTGGCCAAGGTCGAGCAGTTTGGCGTGCAGGAGGAGCGCGTCTGGGTCGAGGTCTCGCAAAAGCGCCTGGCGCAGCTGGGGCTGGACTTCAACGCCGTGCTGCAGCAACTGGGCGCGCAGAACGCGGTGGAGAGCGCGGGCGTGATCCAGTCGCCGCAGGACATGGTGCAGGTGCGCGTGGATGGCCAGTTCACCAGCGTGGAGCAGTTGCGCGCGATGCCGATCCGCGGAGGCTCAGGCGCGCAGCTGCGTCTGGGCGACATTGCCGAGGTGCGCAGGGGCTATGTGGAACCGCCGGGGGTGAAGGTGCGCTTCCAGGGGCACGAGGTCATCGGCCTGGGCATCTCCATGGCCAAGGGCGGCGACATCATCCGTCTGGGCAAGGCGCTGCGTACCGCGGCGGCCGACATCCAGGCACGGCTGCCGGCCGGCGTGCAGCTGCACCAGGTGCAGGACCAGCCCGCAGCCGTGGCCGAGTCGGTGGGCGAGTTCATCCAGGTGCTGATCGAGGCCGTGGTGATCGTGCTGGCCGTGAGCTTCATCTCGCTGGGGCTGCACAAGGGGGGTCGTTTTGGCTGGCACGTGGACTACCGCCCGGGGCTGGTGGTGGCGATCACCATTCCGCTGGTGCTGGCGGTTACCTTCCTGGCCATGCACTACCTGGGCATCGGGCTGCACAAGGTGTCGCTGGGCTCGCTGATCATCGCGTTGGGCCTGCTGGTGGACGACGCCATCATTGCCGTCGAGATGATGGTGCGCAAGATGGAGGAGGGCTACGACAAGGTGCGCGCCGCCACGTTTGCGTATGACGTGACGGCCAAGCCCATGCTGACGGGCACGCTCATCACGGCGGCGGGTTTCTTGCCCATCGGTATCGCCAGATCGGTCACGGGTGAGTACACCTTCGCGATTTTTGCGGTGACGGTGATCGCTCTGGTGCTGTCGTGGATCGTGTCGGTGTACTTCGTGCCCTACCTGGGCACACTGCTGTTGAAGGTGAAGCCCCACGCCAGTCATGCGCCTGACGCGCCGCCGCCCGAGCTGTTCGACACGCCGTTCTACCACCGCTTTCGGCAGATGGTGGACTGGTGTGTGGCGCACCGCTGGATCACCATCGGCGCTACTGCCGTCATCTTCACGCTGGGGCTGGCGGGCCTGGGACGCGTGCAGCAGCAGTTCTTTCCGGACTCCAGCCGGCCGGAAATCATGGTGGAACTGTGGTTCCCCGAGGGCACATCCTTTGCCGCCAATGAGGCCGTGGTGCGTCGGCTGGAGCAACGCCTGATGGAGCAGGATGAGGTGGCCAGCGTGGCCGCCTGGGTGGGCTCGGGCACGCCGCGCTTTTACCTGCCGCTGGACCAAGTGTTCCCCCAGCCCAACGTATCGCAGTTCATCGTGCTGGCCAAGAGCCTGCCAGAGCGCGAGTCACTTCGCCTGCGCCTGCATCGCGTGCTGGCCGAGGAGGTTCCCGAGGCGCGTGGGCGCGTCAAGCTGCTGCCCAACGGCCCCCCCGTGCCCTACCCGGTGCAGTTTCGCGTGGTGGGCAGCGACCCGGCCGCGCTGCGCGAGCGCGCCGACGAGGTGAAGGCGCTGATGCGCGGCAACGCCAACCTGATTGGCGTGAACGACAACTGGAACGAAGCGGTGAAGGTGATCCGCCTGGAGGTGGACCAGGACAAGGCGCGCGCGCTGGGGGTGACCAGCCAGTCCATCGCGCAGGCGTCCCGCATCATGTTCAGCGGCACCACGGTGGGGCAGTACCGCGAGGGCGACAGGCTCATCGAGATCGTGCTGCGCCAGGCGCAGGACGAGCGCGAGGCGATCTCCGACATCGGCAACGCCTACCTGCCCACGGCTTCGGGCCGCTCCATTCCGCTCACCCAGATCGCCAGACTCGTGTTTACCTGGGAGCCGGGCGTCATGTGGCGCTGGAATCGCAACTACGCCATCACCGTGCAGGGTGATCTGGTGGAGGGGTTGCAAGGCGCCACCGTCACGGCGCAACTGTTGCCGCAGCTGCGTGCGCTGGAGGCACGCTGGCAGGAGGCCGGCGAAAACGGCGTGCGCATCGAGGTCGCGGGCGCGGTGGAAGAAAGCAGCAAGGGCTCTGCCTCCATCGTGGCGGGCGTTCCCGTCATGCTGTTCATCGTGTTCACGCTGCTCATGCTGCAGCTCCATAGCTTCAGCCGATCGGCATTGGTGTTCCTGACCGGCCCGCTGGGGATTGCGGGGGTGGCTGCGGCGCTGCTGCTATTGAACCGGCCCTTCGGCTTTGTAGCGCTGCTGGGGGTGATCGCTCTCATGGGCATGATCCAGCGCAACTCGGTGATCCTGATTGACCAGATCGAGCTCAACCGCGCGGCCGGCGTGCCGGCGTGGGACGCCATCGTGGCGGCAGCGGTGTGGCGCCTGCGGCCCATCGTGCTCACGGCGGCGGCGGCGGTGCTGGCCATGATTCCACTCTCTCGCAGCGTGTTTTGGGGGCCGATGGCCGTGGCCATCATGGGCGGCCTGGTCGTGGCCACGGTGCTCACGCTGCTGGCACTGCCCGCGATGTATGCAGCGTGGTTCAGGGTGCGCAGGCCCGATCCGCAGGCGCTTGAAGGCGATGGCGCTTGAGGGTTGGGTGCAAGTGGTTAAAATCCGCCGCTTTACCTAATTTCACCGGGGTGGCCAGCTGTGCCAGTCACCCGGGTGGCATGAGAGAAGCGCGGGTGGCGAAATTGGTAGACGCACCAGGTTTAGGTCCTGACGCCAGCAATGGTGTGGGGGTTCGAGTCCCCCCCCGCGCACCAACGTGAGACTTTGGCGGAGCGTGGTGCAGGCTTGCACTGCAAGCGTGCAAGGTCCACACCCAGACCCTAGGAACAACCATGGCCGTAACTGTTGAAACCCTTGAAAAGCTCGAGCGCAAGATCACGCTGAGCCTGCCCCTGACCACCATCCAGACCGAAGTGGACTCGCGCCTCAAGCGTCTGGCACGTACCGTGAAGATGGATGGCTTTCGCCCCGGCAAGGTCCCCATGAGCGTGGTGGCCCAGCGCTATGGCTATTCGGTGCAGTACGAGGTGCTGAACGACAAGGTCGGCGAGGCCTTTGCCCAGGCCGCCAACGAGGCCAACCTGCGAGTGGCAGGCCAGCCGCGCATCACCGAGAAAGAGGGCGCGCCGGAAGGTCAGGTCACTTTTGATGCCGTGTTCGAGGTGTTCCCTGAAATCAAGCTGGGCGATCTGACCGCCGCCGAGGTGGAAAAGCTGTCTGCCGAAGTGACAGACGGCGCCATCGACAAGACCGTCGAAATCCTGCGCAAGCAGCGCCGCACCTTCGCCCAGCGCGCACAGGGCGCGCCCGCCGAAGACGGCGATCGCGTCACGGTGGACTTTGAAGGCAAGATCGACGGTGAGCCATTCCAGGGCGGCAAGGCGGAGGACTTCCAGTTTCTGGTGGGCGAAGGCCAGATGCTCAAGGAGTTTGAAGATGCCGTGCGCGGTATGAAGTCGGGCGAGAGCAAGACCTTCCCGCTGGCCTTCCCCGAGGACTATCACGGCAAGGACGTCGCCGGCAAGACGGCCGACTTCATGGTCACCGTGAAGAAGATCGAGGCAGCCCATCTGCCCGAGCTCAATGAGCAGCTGGCCAAGTCGCTGGGCATTGCCGACGGCACCGTGGAAGGCCTGCGTGCCGACATCAAGAAAAACCTGGAACGCGAAGTCAAGTTCCGTCTGCTGGCGCGCAACAAGCAGGCGGCGATGGACGCGTTGTTGTCCAAGGCAGAGCTGGATCTGCCCAACGCCAGCGTGCAGGCCGAGATCGCCCGCCTGCTGGAAGGCGCACGCGCCGAACTGAAGCAGCGCGGCATCAAGGATGCCGACAAGGCCGAGATTCCCGAAGATGTGTTCCGCCCCCAGGCCGAGCGCCGTGTGCGTCTGGGGTTGGTGGTGGCCGAGCTGGTGCGCGCCAATAACCTGCATGCCAAGCCAGAGCAACTGAAATCCCACATCGACGAGCTGGCCGCCAGCTACGAAAAGCCTGAGGATGTGGTGCGCTGGTACTTCAGCGACCGCAACCGCCTGGCCGAGGTGGAAGCCGTAGTTGTCGAGAACAATGTGACCGACTTCGTGCTGAGCCAGGCCAAGGTGACCGAGAAGGCGGTGTCTTTCGACGAACTGATGGGTCAGGCCTGATCTGCTTGCCCTCCCCGTGCCTCAAGCCCCGGGTAAGGGTGAGGCGGGTGGGCCTTGCGGGGCTTGTGCTTTACGGCACAAGCCCCAGTTCATTTTCTGGGTACAGTATCCGCCTGACTGGAGAAACGTATGAGCGCATTGGAAACGCAGGCCTTGGGCATGATCCCCATGGTCATCGAGCAATCGGGCCGCGGAGAGCGGTCCTACGACATTTATTCGCGCCTGTTGAAAGAGCGCGTGATCTTCCTGGTGGGCGAGGTCAATGACCAGACGGCCAATCTGGTGGTCGCGCAGCTGCTGTTTCTGGAGAGCGAGAACCCCGACAAGGACATCTCGTTCTACATCAACTCCCCCGGCGGCAGCGTGACGGCAGGCATGGCGATCTACGACACCATGCAGTTCATCAAGCCCGACGTGTCCACGCTGTGCTGCGGCTTTGCCGCCAGCATGGGCGCCTTCTTGCTGGCAGCGGGCGCCAAGGGCAAGCGGTTTTCGTTGCCCAACTCCAAGATCATGATCCACCAGGTGCTGGGCGGTGCGCGTGGGCAGGCGACTGACATCGAGATCCACGCACGCGACATTCTGCGCACCAAGGAGCAGATGAACCGCATCCTGGCCGAGCGCACCGGCCAGCCGGTCGAGAAAGTGAAGGCGGACACCGAGCGCGACTATTTCATGACCGCTGACGAGGCCAAGGACTACGGCATCGTCGATCAGGTGGTTTCCAAGCGTTCCTGAGCTTGTGGCTTGCCGGGCGTGGCGTTTCCCTCACGGGGAGCGCCCTTTTTTGTTTCGTTATTATCTTGACAACATCCCTGTCATAAGGCACTGCTCCCATGGCCGATAAAAAAGGCTCCTCCAGCGAAAAAACCCTTTACTGCTCTTTTTGCGGCAAAAGCCAGCATGAAGTGAAGAAGCTGATCGCCGGTCCGTCAGTCTTTATTTGCGACGAGTGCATTGACCTGTGCAATGAGATCATTCGCGATGAACTGCCCGCGGGCGAGGCTGCCCGCGACGGCCGCGGCGATCTGCCCACGCCAGTCGAGATCAAGACGAATCTCGACAACTATGTGATTGGTCAGGAAACGGCCAAGCGCACCCTGGCGGTAGCGGTGTACAACCACTACAAGCGCCTGCGTCACAAGGACAAGGCGGGCAAGGACGATGTCGAGCTGTCCAAGAGCAACATCCTGCTCATCGGCCCGACGGGTTCGGGCAAAACCTTGCTTGCGCAAACGCTGGCGCGCATGCTTGATGTGCCCTTCGTGATGGCAGACGCCACCACGCTGACCGAAGCCGGTTACGTGGGTGAGGATGTGGAGAACATCGTCCAGAAGCTGCTGCAAAGCTGCAACTACGACGTGGAGCGCGCGCAGCGCGGCATTGTGTACATCGACGAGATCGACAAAATCTCGCGCAAGTCCGACAACCCCAGCATCACACGCGACGTGTCGGGCGAGGGAGTGCAGCAGGCGCTGCTCAAGCTCATCGAAGGCACCATGGCCAGCGTGCCGCCGCAGGGCGGGCGCAAGCACCCGAATCAGGACTTTCTGCAGATCGACACGACCAACATTCTGTTCATTTGCGGTGGTGCGTTCGCGGGGCTGGAAAAAGTCATCGAGAACCGCACCGAGGCCTCGGGCATCGGCTTTGGTGCCGCCGTGCGCAGCAAGCAGCAGCGGTCTCTGACAGAAGTTTTTCAGGACATCGAGCCGGAAGACCTGATCAAGTTCGGTTTGATTCCCGAACTGGTGGGCCGCCTGCCCGTGGTGACGGCGCTGGCCGAACTGAGCGAGGAAGCGCTGGTGCAAATCCTCACCGAGCCCAAGAACGCGCTGGTGAAACAGTACGGCAAACTGCTTGCCATGGAGGGCGTGGACCTGGAGATCCGGCCCGCGGCGCTGCGGGCCATTGCCCGCAAGGCGATTGCGCGCAAGACCGGTGCGCGGGGGCTGCGTTCCATCCTGGAGCAGGCGTTGATTGGCACCATGTTTGACCTGCCCAATGTCTCCAATGTGGACAAGGTGGTGGTGGACGAGGTCACCATTGAAGAAAACAAGGCCCCCTTGCTGGTCTATCACGAGGCGGCCAAATCTGCCTGAGAGCGGCCGGGTCACCTGATGTGTGGTGACTTGCTGTCGCGTCGGCCTGCCGTCAACCCTTTGCGGATGTGTCGCAGGGTTGAAAATCAATGTCCGTGGACAATATTCCATGGACTTACCTGAGGATTGCCCATGTCCGGACATACGCCCTTGCCCGCCACGCCACTGGATCTGCCACTATTGCCATTGCGCGATGTGGTGGTCTTTCCACACATGGTGATTCCCTTGTTTGTGGGGCGTCCCAAGAGTATCAAGGCCCTCGAAATGGCCATGGATGCCGACCGCCGCATCATGCTGGTCGCCCAGAAGGCGGCTGCCAAAGACGAACCCCAGGTCTCCGACATGTTCGAGGTGGGGTGCGTTTCCACCATCCTGCAGATGCTCAAGCTGCCTGACGGCACGGTCAAAGTGCTGGTGGAAGGCCAGCAGCGAGCCCAAGTGGCGGCGGTGCATGACGAAGAGTCGCATTTCACTGCGACGGTGACCCCTGTGCAGCCCGCAGGCGAAGATGCCAGGCCGAGCGAAATCGAGGCCCTGCGCCGCGCCGTGATGCAGCAGTTTGACCAGTACGTCAAGCTGAACAAGAAGATCCCGCCAGAAATACTGACCTCGATCTCCAGCATCGATGATCCGGGTCGCCTGGCCGACACCATTGCCGCACATCTGCCGCTGAAGCTGGAGAGCAAGCAGCTTGTGCTTGACCTGGCGGACATCAAGCAGCGGCTTGAGAACCTTTTTGAGCAGCTCGACCGCGAGGTGGACATCCTCAACGTGGACAAGCGCATCCGCGGCCGTGTGAAGCGCCAGATGGAAAAGAACCAGCGCGACTTCTATCTGAACGAGCAGGTCAAGGCTATCCAGAAGGAGCTGGGCGAAGGCGAAGAGGGCGCCGACATCGAAGAGATCGAGAAGAAGATCAAGGCCGCCAAGATGCCCGTCGAGGCGCGCAAGAAGGCGGAGGCCGAGTTCAAGAAGCTCAAGCTGATGTCGCCCATGTCGGCCGAAGCCACAGTCGTGCGCAATTACATCGATGTGCTCACCGGTTTGCCGTGGAGCAAGAAAACCAAGGTCAACCACAACCTGGCGCACGCCGAACAGGTGCTCAACGAAGACCACTACGGCCTCGAGAAGGTCAAGGATCGCATCCTCGAATACCTCGCGGTGCAGCAGCGCGTGGACAAGGTGAAGGCGCCGATTCTGTGCCTGGTGGGCCCGCCGGGCGTGGGCAAGACGTCGTTGGGGCAGTCGATTGCCAAGGCTACGGGCCGCAAGTACGTGCGCATGGCCCTGGGAGGCATGCGCGACGAGGCCGAGATTCGCGGCCACCGCCGCACCTACATTGGCGCCATGCCGGGCAAGGTGCTGCAAAGCCTGAACAAGGCGGGCACGCGCAATCCGCTGTTTTTGCTCGATGAGATCGACAAATTGGGTATGGATTTTCGGGGCGACCCATCCAGCGCGCTGCTGGAGGTGCTCGATCCCGAGCAGAACCACAAGTTCGGCGATCACTACGTCGAGGTGGACTTCGACCTGTCCGACGTGATGTTCGTGGCCACGTCCAATTCGATGAACATTCCGCCGGCCTTGCTCGACCGCATGGAGGTGATCCGCCTCTCCGGCTATACCGAGGACGAAAAGGTCAACATCGCCACCCGGTACCTGTTGCCCAAACAGATGGGCAACAACGGTCTGAAGGACGAGGAACTGCAGGTGGCCGATTCTGCGGTGCGGGACATCGTGCGCTACTACACGCGTGAGGCGGGCGTGCGCTCGCTCGAGCGCGAGCTGTCCAAAATTTGCCGCAAGGTGGTCAAAGCATTGCAGCTCAAGCAGGTGCGGTCGCAGGTGGTGGTGTCTGCAGACAACCTGGCCGACTACCTGGGCGTGCGCAAATTCAGTTACGGCCGTGCCGAGCAGCAAAACCAGATTGGTCAGGTGGTCGGTTTGGCATGGACCGAGGTGGGCGGTGACCTGCTCACCATTGAAGTGGCGACCATGCCCGGCAAGGGCAACATCACGCGCACCGGTTCGCTGGGCGACGTGATGAAAGAGTCGGTAGAGGCAGCGCGCACCGTGGTGCGCAGCCGCGCACGCGCCCTGGGCATTCGCGATGACGCGTTTGAAAAACGTGACATGCACATCCACGTGCCGGATGGGGCGACACCCAAGGACGGACCGAGCGCCGGTATTGCCATGACCACGGCCATTGTCTCCGCGCTGACGGGCATTCCCGTGCGGGCCGATGTGGCCATGACCGGTGAGATCACCCTGCGTGGCGAGGTCACCGAGATTGGTGGTCTGAAGGAAAAGCTGCTGGCTGCCCTGCGTGGGGGCATCAAGACGGTGCTGATCCCGCAGGAGAACATGAAGGATCTGCAGGAGATCCCCGAAAACGTCAAGAGCGGCCTGGAGATCGTGCCGGTGAAGTGGATCGACAAGGTGCTGGAAGTGGCGCTGGAGCGCAAACCCATTGCGCTGACCGACGAGGAAGTGGCAGCGTCAGTGCCAGTCGCCGCGGGCGATGAGGTGGCGCGCGGTTCTGTGAAACATTGATGGAAAAGTTGCGTGGTTTCTCTTGGCGCATCAAAAAACTACGCTACAATTCAGTTCATCGGCGCTAAGCGTTATATAATGCAAGGCTTCGATAAACGCGGGAATAGCTCAGTTGGTAGAGCGCAACCTTGCCAAGGTTGAGGTCGTCGGTTCGAGACCGATTTCCCGCTCCAAGTTATGATCTACAGACTTCCACTGACGTCTGTAAGTCGTTGAAAAGAGGGGCTTCGGCCCCTTTTTTCATTCCAGCGAGCGCCACGGAAATCCACCCACAGCCAGCGTTTTTGAGTGACCAATTGAGGCACAAGAATGCGGTTGGGACGGCTGCCGGATAGTTGCTGGGGCTGAGCGGGAACCATGACGAGCATAGGCCTAAGTCATAACTTAGGAGCCTCGAAATGGCACTCTCTGATCTGACCGTCCGGCAGGCAAGGACCACCGGCAAGCGCTACACCCTCTCCGACAACGACTGCCTGGGCCTGATGGTCTCTGCCGCAGGCGGCAAGTCGTGGATTTTCCGCTACTACTGGCTGGGCAAGCAGAAGCGCTTGTCCCTCGGCGGCTATCCCGCCCTCAGCCTGCGCGAGGCCCGCGCGGAGCGGGACAAGGCCCAGGCCCTGCTCGCCCGGGGGGTCGATCCTCAAATCGAACGCGACCAGCGTCGGCACGCAGCCAAGCTGGCGGGCGAATACACCTTCAAGATTGTTTTTGATGCCTGGGTCGAGCATCGCCGCAAGGAACTCAAGGAAGGCCGCCAGAGCACGCTGTCGCAGATCCTGCGCATCTTCAACAAGGACGTGCTGCCCACCCTAGGGAAGATGTCGATCTACGACATTCGCCGGCCCCAGCTTGTGGGCGTCGTGGCGGCGATCGAGAAGCGCAAGGCGTTCACCACCGCCGAGAAGGTGCGCACCTGGTTCAACCAGATGTTTCGCTATGCCCTGGTCATTGCAGAGGGACTGGACGTCAACCCGGCTGCGGACCTGGACGTGGTAGCTGAACCCAAGCCTCCGGTGGCGCACAACCCCTACCTGCACCTTCCCGAACTGCCAGAGTTCCTTCAGAAGCTCCGGCTCTACAACCCCCGTGGCTGGCAGACCCAGCTTGGCGTCCGTCTGCTGTTCCTGACGGGGGTGCGCACGGGCGAGTTGCGGCTGGCCGAACCTGAGCAATTCGACCTCGACCGCGGCTTGTGGATCATCCCGCCGCAGGTCGTCAAGCAGCTCCAGGACGAAATGCGCAAGGCCGGCAAGCGGCCGCAGGACGTGCCGCCCTACATCGTGCCCTTGTCCCTGCAGGCCATCGAGATCGTGCGCTATCTCCTGGGCGTGATGCGGCCGGCGCAGAAGTACCTGCTGTCGCACCGCAGCGAACTCAAGAGGCGCATCAGCGAGAACACCCTCAACAAGGCCGTGCAACTCATGGGGTATGAGGGGCGCCTGACCGGCCATGGCATCCGCGGCACCATCTCGACGGCGCTCAACGAGATCGGCTACCCGAAGATTTGGGTGGACGCACAGCTTTCGCACTCCGATCCGAACAAGGTCAGCTCGGCCTACAACCACGCCAAGTACGTGGAGCCCCGCCGCCGGATGATGCAGGACTGGGCCGATCGCCTCGACCTGCTCGAACAGGGCGAAGTGGAAGCCGCGAGTGCGCACCTGACCATCCGCATCGACGGCGTGCCGGCGATGGCTGAAGTGGAGGAAGCGCTGGGTGCGGTGGGTGCCGCCCCCACGGCGGCCGAGCCCGCTGTCCCCGGCGTGCCGCCGGTGGTGGCCACGCCCATCGTCGTGACCCCCAACAGCGGCGGAATCACGTTCCAGCGGCTGTCGCAGGTGCCGCCGCCTCCGATGCATGCCCCGGAGCCGGAAGTCTCAGCGATCCAGCGCGAGCGCGAGGAAATGCTGGCCGTCTACGAGTCGCCGAACAATCTGCCGGTTCCTCTGTTCGGCAAGCTGGCCGGCAAGTCCAAGGACCAGATCAACCGCGAGCTGAAGGCGGGCAAGCTCCTGTCGATCAGCCTGGGCAACCGGGGGCAGCGGGTTCCCGACTGGCAACTGGTACCGCTCAAGCACAAGCTGGCCCAAGTGCTCATGAACCAATGCCTGCACGCGGATTCGTGGGAGCTGTACCGCATGCTGACCGAGCCTCACCCCGACCTGGGTGATCGTGCGGCTATCGATGCGGTCACGCCGACCAACGTGCCCGCGATCATCCGCGTCATCATGGGTGACTACCAGCGCCACGAGGATGGGCCCGAGGCCGTTGCCTTGCGGCCCATTCCCGAGGATGTGCGGCTGAGCGTCCGTCGGCTGGTGGACAGCGCGGCAGTACTTGAGGGGGCCTAACCCCCTTCAAACTACGGCCGGGGTCATAGCTCCGGCCGTAGGGATGTTATTACGTGGCTTCGGCCCCGGCGACTTGCATCGCTCTGCGCTCGAACCGCTCCGAAGCGGAGTCGGTTTGCGCGTGGCGTCGCTGCAGGTAGGTCACGATTTCATAGGGGCCGTCGGCGAGCGGTCGCATGGTGATACCCCAGCCGTGGGCACGCTCGATGCGCGTTTGCGCAGATACCCCGATGCCATAGCCGGCCGCAACCCATAGCGCCAGCATCTCGAATGAAGTCACCCGCTGGATGTTCTCCTCGTCCAACGGCATGAGGGAGGCCAGCCTTCCATCCAGCAGAGGACAGTCCTCGGCCTGCCAGCGATAGATCGGGTAGTCTTGAAGACCGGCGACGGTGAGCTTTGCCCGGTCGAGTAAATGGAACCGCAGCGGCACGGCGACAGCCATGCTCTCGGCCCACAAAGGTTGCGTCTTGAGGCCTGGGTCGCTGGCCCCCTGAAGCGACATTCCTGCGTCGTAGCGACCGTCCTGAATACCCGCGACCAATTCGTCACCTGTTACCGCAGAAAACGTGAGCCTGACGTTTGGCTCTTCTGCGCGCTGTAGGGCCAGCAACTTGGAGAGCTGAAACGACGGCACACCCGGCGCGATGGCAAGCCGGAGGCGGGATGATCGGCTGGTGATGCTGTGCATAAGCGCCGCGCAGAAGAGAGGCTAGGCAGGTCGAGGTGCGAGCTAGCATGACGGGAAAGAGAGAAGTTTAACGTCTCCAAACTTAACGTGGTTAATTTTCGCAGTTTGATCGACCCTTCTGCCGATGCAGAAGACCACTATTCAGCCTGGACGTCCGTCTGGCACAACCACGTATGACTCCAAGCCAGCATTGGCATTCGGACAGGCCGTGCGCGCGGCTCGCGTCGCGCAAGGCGTCGCACAGGATGAGTTCGCTTCTAGGGCAGGCATTGCACGCTCGCATATGGGAAAAATTGAACGTGGAGAACATGTACCTACGCTTCCGCTCATACTGAAAATTTCTATAGCACTCGGAATAAGTGCGGCCGAGCTTATGGCCGCAACCGAACACAATCTGAGTTTAAGCGCTGATTCGTGAGAAAATTATTTCAGTCGATCGTCGAAACCCTCACGCAGTCGGGAAATAAAACGCTCCAATGAAGCACTCAAGTCACTACTTGCTGATCGTAGTAGGTAAGTAGTGATTACTGCTGATTTCACCGCCAGGGGGCGGATCACTACATCCTGACGTTGGCTGACCGGAATCTTGTTTGCAGAGATAAAGCCGACGCCGTAACCTGCTCCCACCAGAGTCAGCATCATGTCCAGTGAGGACACGTGTTCAACGACATTCTGATTCCCCACTGGCCCCAGGAGTCGAGTCAGCTCGCGGCAGTAGCCCTCGCATATCCGCGGGTCACACAACACAAGTGGGTGGCCTCCCAGTTTATGAAGTGGAATCTCCTTATGGGCAAGCAACTCATGTAGTGCGGGCAAAGCGATCACAATTGGATCTCGCCAGATTGGCACGGCGACAATGCCATCGCTGACTTCATCGGTGTGCGCGAGACCGATCGTAAAGTCGCCCGACCGAAGCCCGCGCAACTGTTCGGCCAAGGGCACTTCGCACATACGTATCTCCATTTCCGGCTCTTCCACACGGCAGCGAGCCAAGAATGCTGACAGTCGGGGATCGAGAGCTCCATCGGATACGGCGATGCGCAGGCTGCCCCGCCTACCTGCTGCGATGGCCCTGGCATTCTCTTGCGCTTGTTCCAAGACCGTGAATAGTCGGCGAGTGTCTTGCAAGAATGCAGCTCCGGCTGCTGTCAGGCGCGTACCTCTGCGATCCCGATCAAAGAGCACAACCCCCAGTTCGTCTTCCAGCTCTTTGATCGCTCGCGACAATGGCGGCTGCTCGATATGTAGGCGCTCAGCAGCGCGTGTGAAGTGCAATTCCTCGGCCAATGCGACAAAGCAACGAAGATGGCGTAGTTCCATGTACCTTATTTCCTAATCTCAAGCACATCGGGCCACATATCTTCAGACGGCCTTGGTAACTTCGAGCCAAGTGATGAGTGCAGGTCATCTGCAAGAACAGCATGCTGCCTGCATTGAGTTCTTCGCTGCATCTGTCGGACCGCAAGCGCGAAGAGGCCACGGCAAGAGGCCCCGCAGCTTACTGCAAACGCAAAGTCCAGCAATCACTTGAAAAATGAGCTGGCGACGCTGCTATTCAAGGCGAGACGGAAAGTTTCTCTCCATCCACTTTTTTTCCAATTTTCAAAGCGTTCTTGGCATCCGGGTTGCCATGTAAGGATGAATGAACGCTGATCACGGATTTCGACTCGGCGTGGTGTGAACTCTGTGTGAGATTGCCAGCACCATTATTCGTAGAAATGTTGTGCCGCAGTTCAAAGCGATAAAGCAGATGAAGCAATATTTTTCGATATACTTCATCGCCCTCGTGGGCATCTTCCATGCCAATATCGATGTTTGGATTGTCATTGACCTCAATAACAAACGACTGTTCTCCGTTGGATTTGATGTCAATGCCGTAGAGTCCATCGCCGATTAGATTTGCCGATTTACTCGCCAGCTCCAGTATCGATAAGGGCACGTCCGACAACGGGACGGATTCAACGCGCCCCTCCTGGAAATTGCCGTTGGCGGCGTGCTTGATGATCTGCCAATGGTCTTTGCACATGTGGTAGCGCGCCGCGAATAACGGCTTGCCATCCAAAACACCGATCCGCCAATCGAAGGGTGTATACATGAACTCCTGTGCCAGAATGACGTCGGATTCCTTGAGCATTTCACGCGCGATCTCAACCAATTGCGTCGCGTCCTCCGCCTTTTTGACGCTGAGACTAAAGGCGCCATCAGGCACCTTCAGCACCACCGGATAAGGCAGCAATCTGGCCGCCGTGTTCAGACTGTGCTTGCTCAACAAGAACGTCTGAGGTGTCGGCACGTCGTGGCCTTTCAGAAGTTCTGCAAGATACGCCTTGTTGGTGCATCGCAAGATCGACGTTGGATCGTCAATCACAGGCATATTGGCCATTTCTGCCTTGCGTGCAAACTGGAACGTGTGATCAGATACTGCAGTCGTTTCCCGGATGAACAAGGCATCGAATTGGGTCAAGCGAGAAAAATCTTTCTTTTCGATCAATTCGACGGAAATATCAAGCTCTTCTCCAATATCGACAATCTTGCTCAGTGTTTTCAGGTTCGATGGAGGCAGAGGATCTTTCGGGTCATGCAGTATGGCGACCGCCATGCGGTACGTGCGGGGTCGCGGAGCTGGATTCCAGGTCCTTCGGGTGAACTTGGCGAGGCCTCGCGTAAAGACGCCATCCTGTTCCGCACTGATGTCCGCAGGCTTGAGCGGTTGTATGGCCGCGACCTCCCACACTTCCGACTTGGCTGCGCGCTCCACTTCAATCTCCAATAGCGGGCACTGGAACATTTCGAAGCTCTTGCGGGCAAGATTGGCAAGCTGCGGGTCCTCTATTTCTCCGAAGAACACGTGCAGGGTGAGGCTGCGGACTGATCGAGGAACCTCTTTCAGCGGGCCGACAAGGGAGTTCAGCGTCGGCAGCATGCTTGCCTGCGGCTTGCGGCGTGCGAGATCCAGGATGGTTTCGACGCTCGGAGTCACTCGATCTCCGCGAGCCTCCGCGAGCAGCGAACAGTAGTACCCGACACTCAGGTAACTGTAGCTACGGCACAAATTGATGATCTTGCGCGGCCGGCTTCGTATTCGCGGGCCATCCGCAAGGAAGTGTTCTGCCGTGACGACCTCCATGTCTGGGTCGCTCCAGCGAAAATCGCTTGGTTTCTCGACGATGATCAGATGGTCCGAATTCATTGGGAGCTCTAAATGCAAAAGAATCGTTGCTCCGGCCATCGATCATGGCCGGAATGGGGGGCGCTCGAACTGCGTGGCCTAACCAGGCGGCGCCTGGTTCCAGTCGATGTTTGAATTGTCCGCTTTCCTGACGGCCGCTTTCGTGGCGATATCAGGACGCAACTGCTTGCGAAAACGGATGGCACTCGCGCCATCGGCGTAGTAATTGCGGATTGGAGCACCAAATGGCGTGTAGCCTAGTGCGCGAAATAGCGCGTGCGCGCGCACATTGTCAATGCGACTTTCCAGACGCACTTCGGTGCAACCGTGCGCCGTTGCTGCGCGGGAAACTTCATTTGTGAGAAGGTGGCCGATTCCGGAGCGTTGGCAGCCGCTCTTGACGGCAATCGAATAAAGGCGAGCAATCTGAGATCGCTTGCGCATGAGAATTACCGCACTACCTACGACCATGGCGCCTGCCTCTGCCACCAGTACAATGGCCGAGGCACTCTTTGATAGGGCGCGCCAGCTTCTTCGCGATATTCGATCAAAAGCGAACGATTGTTCTTCAAGCTCTATGAGCTGCTCGATATCCTGGTGGTCGGCCAGCCTAATGCGGGTTTTTGTCATCTGCTTTGTGAAGAACTCGAACTTCGCTTGCGGCGCGTGGGGTACTCAATGAGCACCCATGCAAGAAGCAGCGGAACCACAATGGCGAGAATAGCCAGCATGAAGTGTAGAAACTCATTCAACACGATGAGATTCCAAATGCTTGGGCGCTGATCGGTTCGCGCGCCATTTCTCGACGCGGTTGGCCAAGCGGAAGAACGCGATGAACCCGACGACGACGACGGCTACAAAGGTAATGTCCTGGAGGAATTGAGGCACTGGGGGGGCGTCCGATGGTCCTTGATAGTCACCTAAACCATACGCCGCGGCGGTCAAGAGCGTCGTAAATTCGGCATAAAGTCTCGCCCTGTAGGCGGTGCCGCGAGGCGTTCCCGTAACACTGACTCCCTGCCGCAGGGCTTCTCAAGCGGCACCCCTCATCAAATTTACGCAGAAGTTATGACGCGACCAAGGACTTAGGCGAATACTGCTGCATGGCAATTTCGCCATTCGATTGCGAAAAAGAACATGCGCGCTCAAATCTTCAAGTCCCTGGCGGGCGTCGCTGCGGTATGCGGCGGTGTCATGGTTGCTACGCTGCCGTCTGTAGCAACCGCACAAGTCACTGGCAGCGTGGCCTTGACTTCCGACTACGTGTGGCGAGGGTCTTCCCAGACCCGCGAGAAGCCCGCCATTCAAGGGTCGTTCAAGTACGCCCACGAGTCCGGTCTCTATGCCTCGGTGTGGGGTTCGAACGTCAAGTTCAAGCCCGACAACGGCGCGTCGAGTGAGTTCGACATTGCGCTGGGCTGGAGCGGCAAAGTCGCCCAGGACTGGGCGCTCGACGTCTACTACCTGCGCTACCAGTACCCGGGCTCCGATGTGAACCTGAACTGGAACGAGGTCAATGCCGCCGTGACCTGGCGCGACAACTACTGGGTCGCCGTGGGGCATTCCACGAACGCCATGGCAAGCAAGACCACCGGCACCTATGCACTCGTAGGTGCGCGCTACCCGATCAACGACACATGGCGGGTCGAGGGAACCCTGGCGCGCTACTTCCTCGATAGCACCTATGCGAAGAGCTACACCCACGGCTCCATTGGCGTCGTCTGGGCGTTCAAGGCGCCCTTCGAGGCTCGCCTGACCTTGCATGGCACCGACTCGGCGACCAAGCAGTTGTTCCCCGGCATGGCTGGCTCGCGCGCGGAATTTGCGCTGCAGGCGTCCTTCTAGGAGTTCCCCATGTCTTTGACCTCACGCCTCGCTGGCATCCACGGAGTATCAAATCATGGTTGAGCCACTTCTCCTACTTTCCCTGCTCCTCGTTGTGGGCTGGCCTTTGGGGCGCTATCTTGCCGCGGTCATGCGTGGCGCCCCCATGCGCAGCGATGCGCTGTTCTCATGGATCGAGCGCCCCATTTATGCAGCGCTTGGCACCCGCCCTCATGTCGGCATGAGCTGGCGTGGGTATGCGGGCGCATTCCTGCTGTCCAACCTGCTACTCGCAATTGTGGTGTGGGTGATCTTCATGACGCAGGCCTGGCTTCCGCTCAACCCGGACGGCGTGCCGAACATGAGCTGGGACCTGGCCCTGCACACCATGGTTTCGTTCCTCACGAACACCAACCAGCAGCACTACTCGGGCCAAGCACAACTGTCCTACCTGTCGCAGATGACCGGCATCGTCGGCCTGCAGGTCGTCACGCCTGTCATGGGCTTGGCGATGGTGGCGGCCACGCTGCGCGGTTTGTTCGGTGGCCGGCAGGCCATGTCGCAGGATTCCGCCCAAGTCAAAGCGACAGATGCCAAGGTCGTCGTTGATGTCGGCAACTACTGGGCCGACGTGACGCGGGCAACGCTGCGCTTCGTGCTTCCGCTGTGCCTGGTATTGTCGGCGCTCCTGACCTGGCAAGGCGTTCCAGCGACGCTGGCCGCCGGCCCCGTCGCAAGTCCAGTGGAGGCCACGGCCGAGTTCAAGGAACAAAAGATCCCGCTGGGCCCGGTCTCCCCGATGGTGGCCATCAAGCAATTGGGCAGCAACGGCGGTGGCTGGTACGGCCCCAACAGCACGGTTCCGCTGGAGAACCCGACACCGCTGAGCAACTTCCTCGAAGTGTTTGCGATTGCCCTTATCCCGGTCTCGATCATTTTCATGGTGGCGCCGTTCACGGGCCGGCGCAAGTTCGGCGCGATGGTCCTCGGCACGATGCTCACCATGTCGGTGCTGACGGCTGGCATCAGCCTGTGGTCGGAGAACAATTCCGCGACCACGCTGGATGTCGCGCTGATGGAAGGCAAGGAGGTTCGGCTGGGTGCTGAAGCATCGGCCTTGTGGGCATCCACCACAACGCAGATCAACAATGGCTCGGTCAATTTGATGCTGGATTCCTCGGCGCCGCTCACCGGCATGATGTCGATGATCAACATGCTGATCAACGCCATCTGGGGCGGTGTGGGCTGCGGCCTGATGCAGTTCCTGGTCTACCTGATGTTGGCGGTCTTCCTGGCCGGCCTGATGACCGGCCGCACGCCGGAATTGTTTGGCCGAAAGATCGAGGGGCCGGAAGTCAAACTGCTGGCGATTCTGGTGCTGCTGCAGCCGCTCGTGATCCTTGGCTTTACCGCGATCACGCTGGCTATCCCCAGTATTACAGGGAACTCGAATCCCGGCTTTCACGGAATCAGCCAAGTCTTCTACGAATACGTCTCGGCTTTCGCCAACAACGGATCGGGCTTCGAGGGCCTGGGTGACGCCACGGTGTGGTGGAACGTGAGCTGCGCGATCGTGCTGGCCCTGGGGCGCTTCCCCTCGCTGGTGATCCCGCTGGCCATCTCCGCGATGCTGGCATCCAAGCGGCGCGCACCGGAAGGCTCCGGCACCTTGCACGTCGAGACGCCGACATTCGCTCTGACGCTGATTGGCATCGTCATCATCCTCACGCTGTTGCAGTTCATGCCAGTGCTGGTCCTTGGCCCTGTGGCTGACCATTTGCTGCTGACCGAACTGCTGGCTCGGTAAAGGGAATCTGAAAATGAGTACCACACATGCAAACGCCCCGGTGACCGAAGGCCACAGCTTCAAGCCTGCGCTCATCGATTCATTCAAGAAGCTGGCGCCCCAGCACGCCGTGAAGAATCCCGTGATGGCCGTCGTCTGGCTCGGTACGGTCTTGACGGCCATTGCTACCCTCGCAGGATGGACGACCGCCGGCTTCGGCTGGTCCGTGACGCTGATCCTGCTGGTGACCGTTCTGTTCGCGAACTTCGCCGAAGCCGTCGCCGAGGCGCGTGGGCGCGGTCAGGCGGCCTCTTTGCGCCGTGCGCGCAAGGATTTGGTCGCCCGTCGGCTCGACAAGGCGGGCAAGGAAACCACGGTGCCTGCTACCGAGCTTCGGCCCGACGATCTGGTGGTCGTGGAGGAAGGCCAACTGGTGCCAGCCGACGGTGAAATCGTCGAAGGCGTGGCGACCATCAACGAGGCGGCCGTGACCGGCGAATCGGCGCCGGTGCTGCGTGAAGCCGGCACTGACCGCTCCGGCGTGATCGGCGGCACCAAGGTGCTGTCCGACCGCATCGTCGTGCGCGTCACGGCAGAGCCGGGCCACAGCTTCCTGGACCGCATGATCTCGCTGGTCGAAGGCTCCAATCGGCAAAAAACGCCCAACGAAATCGCCCTGGGCATCGTGCTCGCCGTCCTGACCCTGACCTTCTTGATCGTGGTCGTCACGCTGCCCTTTATCGGCGGTTTCGTCGGCGTCGAGATCAACGTGGTGCTGCTGGTGGCGCTGCTGGTCTGCCTCATCCCCACGACCATTGGCGGCCTGTTGCCTGCCATTGGCATCGCAGGCATGAACCGCGCGCTCAAGGCCAACGTGCTGGCCAAGTCCGGTAAAGCCGTGGAGGTGGCAGGCGATGTGGACGTGTTGCTCCTGGACAAGACGGGCACGATCACCTACGGCGATCGTCAGGCCACGGCGTTCCATGCGCTTGCAGGTGTGGACGGCACCCAGCTGCGTCAGGCCGCTCTGCTGGCCTCGCTGGCCGATCCCACGCCGGAAGGCAAGTCGATCGTCAAGCTCGCTCGCGAGAAGGGTGAGAAGCTCGTCGATCCGGAACAGGCGCACTTCGTGGCCTTTACCGCGCAAACCCGGATGTCAGGTGTGGACCTGCCGGGTGAGCGTGTGATCCGCAAGGGGGCCATCGACGCCATCATCAAGCATGTCAAGTCGCTGGACGGCCACGTTCCGGCCGAACTCGAAGCGCGTGTCAATGATGTCGCTCGCAAGGGGGCAACGCCTCTGGTGGTGAGCGACGGCAGGCACGTGCTCGGCGTCATCGAACTGTCAGACGTCATCAAGCGCGGCATCAAGGAACGCTTTGCCCGCCTGCGCGAGATGGGGGTAAAGACCGTCATGATCACCGGCGACAACAAACTGACCGCAGCCAACATCGCCGCCGATGCCGGCGTGGACGACTACATCGCCGAGGCAAAGCCGGAAGACAAACTCGCCCGTATCCGCGCGGAGCAGGCTGGCGGACGCCTCGTGGCGATGGTGGGTGATGGCACCAACGACGCACCGGCGCTGGCCCAGGCCGACGTGGGTCTGGCCATGAACTCCGGCACGCAGGCCGCCAAGGAAGCCGGCAACATGGTCGATCTGGACTCCGACCCGGCCAAGTTGCTCGCGGTGGTCGAGATCGGCAAGCAGCAGCTCATCACACGCGGTGCGCTGACGACGTTCTCGCTGGCCAATGACGTGTCGAAGTACTTCGCCATCCTGCCGGCGCTGTTCGCTGCGGCCATTCCGTCGATGGCGGCGCTCAACGTGATGAACCTGACGAGCCCGACCAGTGCCGTGCTGTCGGCGCTGATCTTCAACGCGCTCATCATTCCCGCGCTGATTCCGCTGGCATTGCGTGGTGTTCGCTTCAAGCCGGCCAGCGCCACCCATCTGCTGCGCAACAACATGCTGATCTACGGCGTGGGTGGCGTGGTGCTTCCATTCATCGCGATCAAGCTCATCGACGTGATTCTGTCGGCCTTGTTCAACGTCTGAGGAACTTCCCATGACCATGACAACTTCTCTCACTTCTCGGGCACACAAGGGCCGTCCTGATGACACACCGGTAGCAGACCGTGGGGTCTGGCGTGGCGCTATCGGGTTGACGGTTCTCTCCCTGGCTGGCTTCGGCTTTCTCTACTCGCTCGCCGGCGTTGGCATCGGGCAGGCGCTGTTTCCCTCAACCGCCAACGGCAGCATCGTCGAACTCGATGGCAAGGTGATTGGCTCCGAACTGGTAGCCCAGCCCTTCGTCAGCGAGCGGTACTTCCAGCCACGCCCCTCTGCCGCCAGCTACAACACGATGTCACTGGCTGGCAGCAACCAGGCGCGGACCAACCCAGACATGCGCAAGCGCCTGGAAGAAACGCGCGCGGCCGTCGCCCAGCGTGAGGGCATCGAGCCATCCGCGGTGCCGAACGACCTGATCACCCAGTCTGGAGGAGGCATCGACCCGCACGTCAGCCCCGAAGGTGCCTCGGTCCAGGTCGCGCGGGTGGCTCGTGCGCGCGGCCTGGAGCCGAGCATTGTCGAAGGGCTCGTCGTCCAATACACGGAGAACAAACAACTCGGTGTGCTGGGGCAGGCACGGGTCAACGTACTGAAGCTCAATCTCGCTCTGGATGCGCACAAGGCGGCCCCGGCCACCCCTGCGGCGGGGGCACAGAGCGAATCGGCGGTTCCTCAACGATAAGAACGGGAGGCGCATGAGCACGTTGAGCAAGCACCTGGATGAAAGAGACATCCTGTTGGGCCTCAAGGCCGCGAGCAAGCGCGAAGTCTTCGAGGCCATCGGTCAGCACATGCAGGCCCTTCATGGGATATCGGCGGAGTCGGTTGCATCGGCACTCCATCGCCGTGAAGCGGCTGGATCAACGGCACTTGGTTGTGGCGTAGCGATTCCGCATGCCCGTGTGAACGAGCTGGAGCGGATTCGTCTGCTCTACCTCAGGTTGGCTCCGGCGCTCGTGTTCGACAGTCCCGACGGTGAGCCGGTTTCGGACATCGTGGCGCTGATGGTGCCTGCGCCCGCGACGCAGGAGCATCTGGACGTGCTTGCTCACGTCGCTTCACTTTTTTCGGAGAAGGCGTTCAGAAAGGCGCTGCACACATGCGAGGAACCGGGTCAAGTCATGGAAGTCATTGCGAACTGGCCACATTGAGAAGAGCACAGCAAGGAGCCCATACCGATGATGGCTCAGGGTATGAGGGATCATCGGTGATGTGCGTGGGCATCGCCTGCGAGGTCGATCGCATTGCCGTCACGACGAACAGCAGGCCTGGCGGGCGCTTGTTCCAATCGTTCTTTCCCGCCAACACCGTGGGTCGGGCGGTGGTCCGCATGTTCTGTGCTGGATTTCGGCAACCCATGCGGATTGTCATCAGCGGAGTTCGCGCCTTGGATTTCGCGCTGTTACTGGGACGGGGTCACAGGCGGGAAGTGATCCTGCTGTTTCAGCCGATGCCCTCGGCTGCTTTGGCCGCCCGCGCATGGCACCAGCCTTAAATCGCGGCCTTGCTTGCACACCGCGAACTTCCGACTTACCGTTCTGAATGCACAGTGAATTGAAAAGGTAGCCATGGGGTCTGAGAATACAGAAAAAGCTGACGCCCTCGTTGGAGAACTACGGCGCCAGGCTGCCGGCAGACTGACTGTTTTCCTGGGCGCTGCCCCTGGTGTAGGGAAGACCTACGCCATGCTGGCGCGTGCGCGAGACCTGCATCGCCAGGGCGTTGACGTGCTCATCGGTATCGTTGAGACACATGGCCGCGGTGAGACGCAGGCAATGGCGGATGGCTTGCCCCATCTGGCACGAAAAAAGGTCGAGTATCAGGGGCGAACGCTCGAAGAGATGGACCTCGATGGTCTCCTGGCGCGCAAGCCCGCCATCGCCCTTGTGGACGAATTGGCGCATCGCAATGCGCCCGGCAGTCGCCATGAACGTCGCTGGCAGGATGTCGAGGAACTCCTGGACGCGGGCATCGACGTCTATACCACGGTCAACATTCAGCACCTGGAGAGTTTGAATGACGTGGTGCATCAGATCACTGGAATTCGCGTCAGCGAAACAGTTCCGGATTCGGTATTCGAGCGCCTGCGGGACATCCGGCTGGTTGACCTCCCAGCACAGGAGCTGATCGAACGTCTCAACCAAGGCAAGGTTTATCTCCCTGAGCAGGCGATGCAGGCGCTTCAGGGATTCTTCTCGCCTTCCAACCTCACAGCGCTTCGCGAACTGGCCATGCAGACCGTTGCTGAACACGTGGATGCCGATCTGCGTGAAAAGCAAACAGCTCGCGGTCTGTCCGGCGTTGGCATCCAGCGTCATGTGCTCATTGCCATCGATGGTAAAGGCCAATCGGAGTATCTGGTGCGCGCCGGCGCGCGGATCGCTGAGCGCCGCGGCGCGCCTTGGTCTGTGGTGTCGGTGGACACGGGTCATTCGGCTGAAGCTGCGCTTCATGCCGAGGACCTCGACCGGGCTTCATCACAGTTCAATTCGATGGCACGCTCCGAGCAGCAGCGCCAGATGGAACTCGACAAGGCCTTTGCTCTGGCTCGAAGCCTGGGTGGGGAGACAGAGTTGCTGCGAAACACGGACATCACGCAGGGGCTGCTGGATGCCGCAGCTGCGCGAGGTGCTCGGTCCATTGTGATCGGTCGCACGCGCGAGCGCCCCATCGCGAGAATTTTCAATCGAACGCTGACTCAACAGCTGCTGCAAAGGGGGGCTCGCTACGAACTCACCATTGTCAGCACGCCGCAAGCGAGGCAGAAATCCCGGGGACTCTACGATTTGAGGGGGGAGCGTTTGGCCAAGGGCGAACCTGGGCTGATCCTGCTGGCCACCGTCGGGGCCGTGATTGCGGCGTTCATCGCAGAGCGCTTCGTAGGGCTGGAGGATCTTTCCACGGTGTTCCTGGTCGCCGTCTTGCTGGTGGCTTCGAGGACGCGCATGGTCGCAGCGGTCATCACCGCGGTACTGTGCTTCGTTGCGTATGACTTTCTGTTCATCGAACCGCGCTTTACATTGTTCATCAGCGCGCAGCGAGGTGTGGCCACCGTGCTGCTCTTCATGACCGCCGCCTTGATCGCCGGACGATTGGCTTCGCGGTTGAGAATGCAGGTGATCTCGTTGCGCGCCGCGAACACTCATGCGACGGCCATGCAGAATATGGCCCGGCAATTGTCCAAGGCGGCCGATCTTGGGCAGGTCATCTCCGCCAGTTCCTCCGTGCTCCAGTCGAGTTTGAACGCCCAGGCTTGGCTGCGTATCAATGGCGAATCTGGTCCAACCGCAGTCCAAGGCGAACTGTCAGAGAAAGATATGGTCGCTGCCGACTGGTCTCAGCAGCATGGCCAGGCCAGTGGCCGTTATACGGACACCCTGACCAATTCCGCTTGGTGGTTCCTGCCGATCCGTTCCGATCAGGACACCATCGGCGTCGTGGGATTGCGATTTCCTTCGGCGATGGGGCGGCTCTCATTCGAGCAGCGGCGTCTGGCCGAAAGCATGACGGAAGACATCGGTCAGGCAGCGCTGCGCGCCCGGCTGGTCTCGGAACTTGAGGTGGCCCGAGTGACGGGCGAGACGGAGCGGTTGCGCTCGGCCTTGCTGTCGTCGGTGTCCCACGACTTGCGCTCACCACTCTCTTCCATGATCGGTGCGGCCGATAGCCTGTCCCGTTATGGCAAGGATATGAGTTCAGAAGATCGCCAAAGTCTGCTGGAAACCATCAGCGTCGAGGGTGAGCGACTGGATCGCTACATTCAAAACCTGCTGGACATGACCCGGCTGGGCCAGCAGGGCCTCACCCTGTCGCGCGACTGGATTGGCGTGGATGAGTTGATCGGTTCTGCCTCGCGGCGTCTGCAGCGCTATGAGCCGACAGTGAAGGTGGAGAGCGACATCGATCCCGAAATCGGCCTGATCCATGTTCATCCGGCATTGATCGAACAGGCCATCTTCAATGTCATGGAGAACGCCGCCAAGTTTTCCCCACCGGGCGAACCGATCAGTGTTCAAGCCAGGCCAGCTGATGGCAACGCAGTGCGCATCGACATTTCGGACCGCGGGCCAGGTATCCCGGAGGACGAGCGACGCAGGATCTTCGACATGTTCTACAGCATGGAGCGCGGTGATCGCGGAAAACAGGGGACGGGCCTTGGCCTGACGATTGTGCAGGGCATCGTGGGTGCCCATATGGGAAAAGTAGAAGCGTTGCCCGGTCCGCAGGGACGAGGCACATTGATTCGGCTGACGTTGCCCATGGGCGAGCAGCCGAGCGAGGAATGAGACCATGAGTGCAGCTATCGATTCCGCGCCCGCGCCGCGCGTTCTTGTGATCGACGACGAGCCGCATATTCGCAAATTCATCGACATCAGTCTTCGATCGCAAGGCTATCTCACGTTGCTGGCTGCGACTGGCCAGGAAGGCTTGAGCATGCTCGCGGGGAAAGGGGCTGACATCGTGGTGCTGGACCTCGGACTTCCAGATCGCGATGGCGAGGATGTTCTCAAAGAGCTGCGTCGGTGGTCACGGGTCCCGGTCATCGTCCTGACCGTTCGCTCGGACGAGGAGGGGAAAGTCGCGTTGCTCGACGCCGGTGCCAATGACTATGTGACCAAGCCCTTCGGGATCGAGGAACTCATGGCACGCATTCGCGCGTTTCTCAGGGTGAGTGGACTGCGTAGCGAGACAGGGCCCATCTACGATGACGGGAATCTGCACATCGACCTTTCCCAGCGCGAGGTAAAGCTCCAGGGGCAGGTCGTCACCCTCACCCGTAAGGAGTTCGCGTTGCTGGCCCTCCTGGTCGAGCAAGCAGGCCGTCTGGTGCCACAGCCTCAGCTTTTGAAAGAGGTGTGGGGCCCGACCCACGAGGAAGATGCGCACTACCTGCGGATTCTCGTGGGGAAGTTGCGAAACAAGCTGGGGGACGACGCATCGGCGCCAACATACATCGTGACAGAGCCGGGTGTCGGATTGAGGTTCGTCGGTAAGGAGCGGATCTGAATGCGTTGAGTTGGCAACAGAGCCATCCAGTCATTCGTGTGTCGCGCATGAAGTTATGCATATAGAGTATTCGAAATCGTTGTCGGTCGATGAGCGGCAGCACATCGTGAATGAAGTCCTTCGCCATGACCGCGCGCCGGTAGGCGTGGGTATGCCGCGGGCCATTGGCCTCAGCGCCCGCATTAAAGATACGCTCGTGGGCGGAGTGTGCGGCCGTATCGAGAAAGACCGCTTGTACGTCGAGTACCTGTGGGTGGACAGCCGATTTCGCGGCCAGGGCATCGGTTCCAATTTGCTTCAAGCGGTCGAATCCGCGGCAAGGGATGGAGGTTGCGTCGAATCTCAGATTGAAACGCTATCGAGGAAGACGGCTCGGATTTACTTGGCGAGGGGCTATCGAGTCACGCATCATCTGTGCAACTACATCCCCGGATTGACGCTCACTGTCATGACAAAAGAGCTGGGTGAGTCGCATATCGTCGAGTGCTGATCGGCATTCTTACCACTGGGCGGGCGGTAGGTTTAACCGCTGTATCGCGCGCTTGATGAGCCAAGCCATGGTGATGGTGCCCAACAGATAGATGACGCCCGTCACGTTCGGCATGTTGCCAAACGAGGAAACCATGAATTCCTTGATTTTGAGGTAGGCCCATCCTGCCAAAGATGTCTCGTCAAATAGAATCGCAGCGAGCATAAGGGCCGTCGATAGCCAACTATCCTTACGCTGGCTATTGGCGTGCCTGAGCCCGTTTTGTGATCGAAGCACCGCAGCCCTCACTTGGATTCGCATGGCAAGGAGCACGTGCACCCCGGCAAGAGTCCAGAAGAACGCAGCTGCCGCGCTCATCAGAATCGACCAGAATCCGTTTCGCGGTGCCGCAAAACCTTGCTTAGAAGATTTTTTATCTTCGGCTGCGGGGCTGGGTCAGGCCGACTCAATGCTCGCAGAAACCGGTCGCACAACCAGCGTGCGTCATACCGACTAATTGTTTCCATCAACGCTCGGTGCCGCTCTTGTCGCTCAGCAAGAGGCATGGTGAGAGCGCGGTGCATGACATAGGCCATGGACTCCTTGTCGTAGGGGTTGACAGCCAGGGCAGCCGGCATTTGTTCGGCATCCCCCGTAAACTTCGAGAGAACCAGAACCCCGGGGGCATCGGGGTTCTGTGCCGCGACAAACTCTTTTGCCACCAAACTCACGCCGTCTCTAAGCGGGGTTACGAGCGCAACCTGCGCTGCTTGATAGAGTCCGGCAAGTTCCTCGCGGCTCAGCGTCCTGTGGATGTAGCGAACAGGCGCCCAATTCAGTTCCCCTATGTCCCCGTTGAGCGCGCCGCACAAAGATTCAATTTCACTTTGCATATCGGTGCAAGAATTGGTTTCGTCGCTTGCGGGGAATGCGACCTGAATCAAGGTGGCGCAAGAACGGAACTCAGGAAACTTATTTAAGAACTCACCAAAACCTCGAACTCGATGAGGAATGCCTTTGGCGTAGTCCAAGGGGTCGATACCGATGAGGAGTTTGCGTCTTGAGTACTCCTGCTGAATTCTTTGCAAAGCCTCTTGTGAACCCTGGGATTGCGCGAATGCTCGGAAGTTTTCCACATCTATCCCGAGAGGGAAGACGTCGACCAAAGTTCTCCCGCGCCGTGTGACCACGGAGCCCTCAACAGCCTGGTCTCCAAAATAGGTCCGAACGTAGGATAAAAAGTTTTCCTTGTCTTCGTGCGACTGAAATCCGACCAAATCATAGGCAAACAGCGCGCTAAAAAGCGATTCGTGATTCGGCAGTGCTGCCAGCGTTGCAGAGGGCGGTAGTGGGGTATGGAAAAAAAAGCCGATACGATTCATGACTCCGGCCGCGCGCAGTTCCTCCGCCAACGTGATGAAATAATAGTCATGAACCCAGACGATATCGTCGTCGTCAAGGATGGAAGTAAGTGTATTGGCGAATCGCTTATTGACCGCTCGATAAATCAACTCGCCTGATCCATCGAATTCTGCCAAATCAACGCGCTGATGCAGCAACGGCCACAGCTGACCATTGGCATAGTTTTTGTAGTAGCCATCGTGTTCTTTTTGGCTGAAGTTGACGCAGAGATATTCAACATTCCCATCAATGGAGCGCTCAACTCGGTTTTCTCCATTTGTCTCCGCTGTGATCAGCCCGCTCCATCCGAGCCATAATCCACCATGCTCTCGAAGAAGCTTGCCCAAGGCTACGGAAAGTCCACCTGCATCTGGAGTGTGTAGATCCGCCAGACGGTTTGAAAGCACAATCAACCTGCCGCTCATACGACCTCTCTGCTCCCAACTGCAGCGATGGAACTGCACAAAAAAACTAGGCAACAGGTGGAAATGCTACGTTGGAGGACGAGCGCGCTCCGTAAATTTGGCGATAAATTCCCTGAGCCGCCTTGTTTAGGCGGTAAACATGGAGCAGGATCGGAACGTTCGACGCTGAGACAAGGCGCCGAGCAACCCCGGTATCTTGTTGGTGTTGCGCCGTCTGGGCCGAGGCTAAGTCCGCTCCAGATTCCGCGCTGGTTGCATGCGGGTGTGCCCAGTTGAGCTGAGCAACGTTGGCGGCTGCACCGGGCGAATCCACTTTCACTGGTCGTGGTTCGCTTGAACAAGAGAAAGATACGGATTGTTCGGCGGCGGGTTCTGGAACAGTTGCAGAGGGTCTGTTAGAAGGTAGCCATGGAGGCGGCGCGCCTTCCTTGGTCCAGCCACATCACAGATCCAGATGTTCAGGCCATTGGGTTGCTTGCGATGCAGTTGCAATCGTTCGAATCGCTTTTGCACCCATTGCCAATCCGACTGCTCCTCCTGTTTGGCCAGCGCACTTACCTGTGGATGTTCCTGCGCATACCGTTGGAACACGCCGGGACTGACCAAGTACGCGGTATCGCTCACCGAATGCACCAGCGCCTTCGCGTCGTTGATGATGAGGCGCCGCGAAGCGATGCCCTTTCGCAGCCACGCCATGAAGTGCTCGCCCGAAGGCTTCGTCGCCGAAAGCGCGGGCGCTGGCGTTTGTGACGAAGGCAGCGCCGCTACCGAGGCTGACTCGGGCACGTCGGGGCGCATGTCGGGCGCATCGTGTGAGGCAGTTTCCACATCCTGCGCAGAGGCCATTCCCACCATCGCCAGCATGTCCTCGACGACGTCGGACATGACCTGAGGCTTGGGCGGATGAATAGAAGCGGTGCTTCCAGCTTCTTCCCATGGCAGCGCCTCTTGGCTTGCCGAGGCGGCCTTCGCATCAGCCGTGGGGGGTGGGAGCGACGTATCGGCCGCTTTGTCCGCAGAAGCCGTGTCGATCGCCACCGTCCCGGCGAACGGCACCGGCCGCTCGCCAGGCTCCCAAATCAGCGCAGGTGACAGCCGCAACAGGGTGAACGAGTGGGACCAGCCGGTCGAACTGGTTACGGTCGCGCGCCAGATGGCCTTGCCGTCGAGCGTCGGCTGCAACATGCCGTGGTCCTGGAGCACATTGAACACCGCGGTGTTGTTCGCAGGGATGCCATCGACACCCTGGGACAGCAGGTGCGCGCGCAGCTTGTCCGATACCGTCTTGCTCACCAGCCACAGCGCGTCCTCGGTGAGCCAGCCATCGGAGGCTTCGGGCTGGTTCAGCTTCAGCTCTTCCTTCAGCAGGTAGCGCAGCCCGTCGACCAGCTTGCGTTGGAGCGAGTGCTTGGGCGCGGCCATGGCGCGCGCGGGATCGCCGCCCAGCTCCTGGGCGACGGAGGCGCGGTCGGCCTGCACGACCAGCTCGCCCAGCACCCCGGCGTGCTCGTACTGCCCGGCCAGGACGTAGAGCAGCGGCGCCCACAGGGACGGATAGCCGCTGAGCCAGTCCAGCAGATCGCGATCGAGCAGTTGCCGGTAGAGCAAGCCTGTCGCGGCGCTGTGGAGCCGGTACTCGCGATCGTCGCGGTAGCGAAAGCGGTACGGCTGACGCAGGGGGCCGTGCCACGGGTGCCAGGTGCCGCCGTCGGCCAGCTCGACGTGCAGATCGACCGCCACCTTGCCGATGTCGTGGAACAACGCGGCATAGGCGACGGCCGCAGTCCAGGCTTCGGACTGCGCGGCCTGGTCTTCGGGACTGGCGCCGATGGGCAGCAGATGGGACTGCCGCAGTTTCAGGCTGTAGGCGACGATTTCCAGACCATGGTCGAGCATGCCGCCCAGGTATGCGTGGTGATGTGCTTCGGAAGCAGGAAAGGTCTGCACCAGCTCGGCGTAGCGCTCCAGGGGAGCACGGTAGAGAGTGGCGAACTGCTGGCGCGAAAGCGAGGTGCGCTGCCAGATGTGTTCCATCAGCTTCTGCCGGCGCGGGGTGCCCAGCAGCGATGCGGCCGACTCCGGCCACATCAGCCCTTTCGGGAGGTTAGTGGCGGGGGCCGGCAACGGTGCTGCAGCGACTGGAGGGCGTTTTCGCTGGAACAGGGAGAGCATGTCGGTGTCCTGATCGCGGGCCGGGCGGGAGGCCTTTTTGCCTTTTCGAGGTAGGGCCTTTCCCCTTGCACCCCATTCCCTTGCCGTTTCGACCCTTTGGCTTTTAACCGTTTCGGTATAGCGGGGCCTGGGCTGCGGCTCCAGCGTCAATGTGGAACCCGCACGAATGGATTGGACGGCGACCTGGCGCTGGCCTCGGCCTATGCTGCCGGGACGCTACACCGCCAGGTAGGCTCCCACTCGGGCGACTAAGTTGACAAACGCGACAAAGGAGACTATAGTGAACCCTGTCTCAAACCTACCTGGGAGCTGACCATGCCCACTGCGATCGAATTCATTGCCGACCGGCTGCCGCGCGTCACGGTGGAGGATGTGCGACGCTTCGCCGATACCGTCGAAATCCGGGATGCCCCGGCTTTCGCGGCCGAGTTGCAGGCGTTCATCCACGAGCGCGTCGAGGCGGTGACGCTGCCTGCCAACCTGGAAGGTGAAACGGTGGTGCAGGCCTTGCAGCGCAAGGCGGCCGCGTTGCGCTCCGACACGCGCTGGGCACCGAATGAAACCGATGTCCAGCGAGGCCGCGCCGTGCTGTTGGAAGCCTTCAACCAGCCGGACAACCTGCCGCCTGCCGAGTTCGCCAAGCTGGCGGACAAGTCGCGCCAGCAAATCTACAAGGACATCCTCGCCCGTCGGCTGCTGGCGCTGAACGTGGGGCCGCGCGGCCAGAAGCTGCCCGACTGGCAGCTCGACCCGGTGAAGCAGCAGTTGACCCAAACCGTGCTCCAGGAGGTCGAGGGCATCGACCACTGGACGATCTACCGCGCGCTGTCCGAACCGCTCGAAGGCTTGGGCGGCCGCTCGCCGGTGGATGCGGTGACGCATGGCACGATCGATGACGTGGCCGAGGTCGTGTTCAACGTGCTGGGCGTCCAGGTGCATTGAAGCAAGATCGCCATGAGCCACGAGCTGCCTCCGTTGCTGATCGATGCCGGTGAACTGCTCCAGCATGTGAGCCGCGTCGTCTATCGGGGCAGCCCGCTGTACTATGGCCGCAGCGGCACGAATCGCTACGATGATCCGGCGCGGGCCTACGGCGTGCTCTACCTGGGACGTGACCTGCCCACGGCGCTGATGGAGTCGGTGTTTCACAAGCACCAGTGGCTTGCGGACACGCAACGCTCGATCGCGCTGAAAGAAGTCCGGGCCAGGATGGTGCGCGCAGTAGGCGTGATGGACGATGTGCTTCTGGCCGATCTCACGGCGCCGGGCGTCATGGCGGGCTACTTCGGCCTGAACCTGGAGCAGTTGGCCAGCCGCGACTACACGCACACGCAGCAGGTGTCCGCACAGGTGCATGCGATGCTCGGAAACGACGGCCAGCCGTTGTTCGATGGGGTGCTCTACCCCTCGCGCAACAACTATCCCGCCGCGAGCATCGCCCTGTTCGAGCGGGCCGGAACGAGGATCAGCGTCATCGAGGACATCGACCTGGTTGACCATGTGGACTGGCCGCGTTTCGTTGCCACCTACCGTATCGGCGTCGAACCCGACCCCGGCCCGGTGGTGCCGGATGACGAAGTACCCTGAAGCAGCAAACCGAATGAAGTGGAGCAAACCGGAATAGGCATTCCTCAGCAGCAGGAGACGACCATGAACACAACGACCCGCACCAGCACCGCAGAACGCTTCGGCCGCGCCTTTGGCCGCGGATGGCGTGCCTATGCGCGCGGCGAACGGCGGGCGTCGAACTGGTTGGTGTCCAAGGGCATGCCGCGAGCTGGCGCTACCGCGCTCGTGCGGGTAGCCAAGCTGGCTGTACTGGGGGTGCTGCTCTACGTTGCGTTTTGGTTCGCACTCGTGCTGCTGGGCGTTGCGGCGGCGGGATGGGCTGCTGCTGCCAATACTTCGGATGAAGACGAGTGGCCTTTCACCGACCTCACCGAGCTGCGCAAGACGCCGGGCTACGATCCCAACCTGTACAACGACACGTCGCACGAGTTGTACACCGACGACTGACCGGCCTCGCGCTATTTCAGCTTTCCTCCCGTGAGCGCCCCGGCACCCTTGCCGCCAGCTTGGCCGGCGCTCTTGCTGCCATCGGAAAGCCCCTGGATGACGTGCCCGGCCCGAATCCCAACCCAGGTAAGGCTCGCCAGCCAGAATCCCGGCAGAACCAGGAACATCGTGCCCATGACGAACATCAGGAGCATGTCGCCGAAGGCGTTGTTCAACCCCACCAGCGGGTCAAAGTTGGTGTGCGGCCGATTCCAGCCAAAGCCCCAGCCATAAAGCGCGTCCAGAATCGTCGAATCGATCCAGCGTGCGAGCTGGAACCAGAAATCCGTGAAGAACAGCGCGAACTGCACGACGCTGACGGTGACGACCGTCTTCAGGTCATAGGTGCCCACAACCAGCACGAGCGGGATGCAGATGACCAGCGCCATCTTCAGCAAGGCGAGGATCATGGGCAGGGATTGGCGCACGACATCCATGGCGGGAAACGCAGCAATCGCGCCGACTGCCATCCCGACGTCGCCTGTGGCCCGCGTCACGATGTTCGGCAGGGTCTTGTCGATCTGGCCGCCGTAGTCCGTATAGACGCTGCCCTGGTTCAGTTTCTGCTGCCGCGGTGACGCGATGGCGCGGATCACCGAATCGTCCACCTCGGCCCGGCTCAGGAACCCGGCCCAGCCCGCCAGGCGATTCAGCAGGCTCGGGTCCACCTGACCCAGCAGGCGTGCCCGCAGGCCGTTGCTGCCGTCCGACCACCACTGCCTGCAAGTCGGATAGCCGCCACCATTGGCAACCTGCGCGAGGCCAGCATCGCGGGTGTCGTCGTAGGGCCAGGCCTCGCGCGCCGTACTGGAGCGATAGCTATCGTAGTAGCCACCCGTGTCCGTGAAAAAGCGCGAGCCGATCCAGGTCACGTCGTGCATCTGCTGCTCATCGAGATCCGGGCGCTGCATGAACAATTTGGCCCGCGCAGGCCCATAGCAATCCCGCGAGAAGTCCGCGACCTCCTGAGCCAGTACCGGGTCGTCAATGCGCGTCGCGTCGATCTCCATCCTCATCTGCCGCAGGTCCGTACCGCACGGGATCGCAGCCACCGAGGCGCTCGTGACGGCGCGCGAGAGCGCGTGCATGAAGGCCCACCAGACCGGCACCTTCGCCGACTGGTTGTTGATGGTGCTGAAAGACTGCGACCAGCCGGTTTCCGTGGGCTGCGGCACGCTGACTTGGCATTGTGCCGAGCGCGAGCTGTCGTACTGGATGGTGCTGAGGTCCACGTCGATGAACGGAATGCCCGCGAACATCACCACCACGATCGCGACGAACACCCGGTTCTCGATACGGGCGGCGCTCAGGACGCCTTTGTTGCCCTCGTCAGCGCCTTCCGCACGGGCCTTCAGCCACTCCTGCACGACGATGGCGACGAAAGGCAGCGCAAACACCCCGCTGGACACCAGCACGGCCCCAATGCCGTTGTTGACGATCCAGGACACGAGGGTGAGGTAGTACTCCAGATAGTCGGTCGTGAAGAGCGTCATGGCCCCGATCTCCCCTCAAGCGGCCTGCATCAACAGGCTGGTTTCCAGCGCGACGATGGCGACGACGCCGGCGACCTCGGTGCGGATCAGCCGGCGCCGCGCCTGCCCATCTGTCCCGCTTTGGTCTTCGCGGGCCAGCACTCGGCGGCGCATCCAGAACCATCCATAGACCGTTGCCGCGTACACGCACAGCCGCCAGATGAAGAAATACCCTGCGGAGGCCGCCAGCCACCGTTCCCAGCCTGCAACGCTGCCGACCAGATAGATGCCCGCGACGTTCGCTCCCACGGCAGCGGCAACGATCAGCACCAGCCACAGCAGCGTCTTCGCCGCGCGCCGGCTGAACAACCAGCGCAGCGGCCGCCAGGCCATGCGCGCTGGGCTCATGGCCGACTCCCCGGATTGCCCTTCTGGAGCTGGTCGAGACGATCCGGCACCGGATCGCCCTCGTAGATGCCGCGCGAGCCGGCCGCGCGCGTGCCGTGGCGCTGGATGATTGCCATGGGCGAGTTGTTCGCCAGCTCGCGCCGCAGTTCCAGTTCGGTCTTGAGGTTGCGAATCTCGCGGTCGAGCGTGTCGCTCTCGTGGTTCACGGCCTCCACGGCAAGCTCGTTGGCCGCGACGTTGGGCTCCTTCTTCCCCGTGAGCAGCGTGCGCTGCAGCAGCAGCGCCTTCTCCAGCACGGATGCCAGCGCGACCTCAGACGCCAGGCGCTGCGACAGCAGGTGCTGGTCAGGCTCGTCGCGCAGCGCCTCGATCACGCCGCGTGTGATCGGCAGCGACGCACTGCCAGCCTCGCGCAGGTTCTCCGGCGTCGTATTCCTCGCCTTGGAGACGAGATCCTGGAGCGCTTGGAGTTTGGCGTCGTACTCTTCTTGGATCAGCGGCGTGAGCCCGACGCCGGGTGTCGTTTCGGTCTTTGTGCAGGTATCGCACGTGCGCTGCTCCTTCTCGCCGAGCACGCGCGTAGCCCACTCGACGGCGGCCTGCGGCGAGGTCCAGGTCTGGCACGAAAGGCTGGCACAACTGGCCGGGGCGATCGAAGACGTGTCAGTCACGCCGCGGCCGTTGACCAGGTTGTAGCCGGCGCGGGTGACATCGCCGACGACCCTGATCGCGGGCTGGCCGGAGCCCCCCGCGTTGCTGCCCCCGACCCACGGCACGCCGTCATTGCCGCGGCGCGTCTCGGCTTGCTCGATGGCCGAGACCGCATCCGTGCTCGACACGGCGTCGCGCAGCGCCAGGCCTTCGGCCATCTGACTCCAGCCGAGCTGGCCGCCCGCCGTTTCGGCCATCTTCTCTGCCATGGCACGGCACGTCAGCTTGGAGCGGTCGAAATCCAGCCGGGCCTGCAGCACGCCATTGGTGAGCAGGTTGTACAGGCCGGGATCGGCCCGCTGGATGATCAGCGCGGGCAACGATGCCACCGCACTGGTGGCGCTCTGGATCACCGACGACATGATTTGCTGGAAACCGTTGGTGATGCCGTTGAGTTGGTTCCTCAAGGTGGTCTGGATGCTCATGTCACCGCAGATCAAGTTGCTGTTCCAGCCCACGCCAACACCGAGGGAGCGCATGCCAGCCGCACGTCCCATCGACACGGCGTTGCCGCCACCGATCGAGTACATGACGTCATCGCCGATGACGCTGCCGCTTGTCTGGTATCCCAGTTGACCCCAGGCCACGCCGCTGCCCAGCGCGAGGGCGCCGGCCAGCGCCAGGACGATCTCCGTGCGACGTGCCCGGCGGGAGAACGGATTGAATGCAGGACGGAACTTCATGGCACTACCTCAGAGGAAATCGACGCTGCCCAGGAACACCTGGCCCCGGCGTTCGCAGCAGGCATACGGCCGCCACAGCGCCCATGCGTAGTCGCCTTGCTGCGCCTGGGTAAGGAAGCCGCTGCGCGGAAAGACCGTGCAGGACGACGACAGGACGGGTGTGAGTTCTTGCCACTTGCCGGTGGAGGCATCGCCCTCCATCAGCGCGCCGGCCGGCCAGTAGCCGTCGCGGGAGTTGGCAAGCAACGGCTGATAGACGTGGATCTGCCCGCGGCGCGTGACGACATCGCCCGCACGCTGGGCCACCACTGCACCGGCCTTGAAGTCGTCGGTCTGGTGCAGGAAGCCGCCGCGGGGATACACGTTGCCCCACAGGTTCATCGTGGTGCGTGCGCCGACCTCACGCCGGCCCGGAATCAGCGCTTCCGGGTAGGCCATCTCGGGCAAGTTGTAGCGCCAGGCCAGCGTGTCCAAGGTGCTGAGCAAGTACGGCATGAACGCCGTGCCCGCGCCCTCGCAGAAGTAACCCGACGACGAGACGAACTGGTTGAACACCTCGACGCCGGGGTGGCCGATAACGTCCGAGTTTTTGAACTTGGCGAGGTTGTTTTCGTGGTCCTCGTTCGTCGTCCCGTCGCCGCCCGCTTGGGCGGACGGGTTGGGCGTGCTCATTGCCCGGACTTCGACCCAGGGGTTTTCGCCGGTATTCGAGTACGACGACACCACCGCATCGGGGATGTAGTGGCGCACCTTGATCGATGTGCGAACCGTACAGCCGGTCCATGTGCAGTAGAGCCAGTAGCAGATGCCAACGACGCGGTATTCGAGGCAGTCGGGTGACGCTACCGAGCCGACGATGGTGGCAGTGTTGAGGGCGTAGCTGCCCGTGGCGCTGAGCAGCAGCAACGAAGCCACGCCAGCACGCAGACGGCGCATCAGGTCGAATGGTCGGGTAACGGCTGGGTCCTCCGGTGCTGCTCGATGCGCGCGACAGCGCGAGCCACATCCGGCTCGCCATAGACCACGTAGCGCTGGTCCACCACGACGGCCGGGAGGCTGGTGATGCCCAGGCTCCATGCGTCTGTGACGCCCTGGTAGGCGGAGGCGATGCGGCGTTGGATGTCGGCACCGCCGCTGGAGAGCCGGTGCTTGACGATGGCCGTGGCCTGTTCGGGGTTGGTGGGCAGTGCCGCTGAAAGCTCCGCTTCAATCCTGTGGGCTTCGTCCAGCTCGATCAGCCGCTCTCCACCCATGGTCTTGACCGGGTGGCGGCTGTCGGTGACGACCACCACGTCGGCGGCGAAGGTGGCCGGGCTGAAAACGGCCAGGGCTGCCGGCAGCGCAACGGCCAGGCCGAGGGTTCGCCAGCCCGACGCGAACCTGGAAAGAGATGCTGGCATGTCGCGTGCCCTTGAAGTTGATCAGGGCAGTAGTCAAACGCGAAGCCGATGCGGCCCCAACAAACAATGCGCATCGCGCACTGCCCGCATACTTGCTTGTCTCGCGCCCATGAAAAAGCGGAGGGTGGATCAAGAAGCCGATGTCGTCGCTACAGCAGACCGGATTCCGCGAACGAGTACGGCGTGCCTTGGCCGACGATGATGTGGTCCAACACTCGCACGTCGATGAGCGCCAACGCAGCCTTCAGTCGGTCGGTCAAAACGCGATCCGCGCTCGACGGCTCAGTGCATCCCGAGGGATGCTGGTGCGAAAAAATCACCGCGCCGGCATTCAGCTCCAATGCCCGCTGCACGACAACACGCGGATAAACCGCTGTCGAATCGAGCGTGCCTTTGAACATCGGCTCGTAGGCCAACACCCGGTTCTGAGTGTTCATGAACACGATGGCGAACACTTCGTTCGCTTCTGCGACGAGTTTCAGGCGCAGGTAGTCCTTCACGGCCTGTGGCCGGTCAAGAATCGGCCCGGCCTTGAAAACACGTTGCTCCAGCAACGCGATGGCTTGCCGGATAATCCAATCATCAGATTGGGACGCTGGAGCAAAACGTGGCTCCACGCAGGAGTCGTTGACGATGAGAGACATGGCGAACCTCCAGAATGTGAACGGAGGACGCCACCCTGGGAGGGCAAGCCCTCCTGGGGATGGAAACAGCGGAACAAGGTGCATCCACCACCGCGCAGAGGTGATTGTTCGCAGCCAGGATGCGAAGCCAACGGGTAGCGGTCAGCGCGGCAAGCTGCGCCGTAGCCTCCAAGACCGAGGGCTACCTGGGCATGTCGCCGACAACGTCGGCAGGCATTTCGGATGTGGGGGTGGCGGGCGAAGCCGCCGCGTCGCTGGCCGTATCTTCGGCCGCCAGCATGTCCATGGCCGACAGCAAGGCATCGCCCTCGATCGGCCCCTGTAGCAGGATGGCCTGGCCTGTCTGGTGATTGAGCAGTCGCAGCGATGGCGTGGCGGTCACGCCGCTCTTGGTGGCTTCCGCAGCCTGGGCGCGGATGAGCACGTCGGCACGCTCGCTCGCCATGCACTGCTCGATGGCTGGCGTGGATTCGGGGTAGCGCAACCCATCGGGCAAGCCTTGGCCGTCACTGCGCGTATGGGCATAGACCCATTCGACGGCTTGCCAGAACGCGGCATGTCCGCCCGCTTCGGCGACGCATTCGGCCAGACGTGCCTCAGCCGACGCGGCAGGCTCATGCGCGGCCAGCGGCTGGTGATGCCATTGCAGTGCGACGTCGGTGTTGTTGCCGACCCACCGCTTGAGCTGCGGGAAGTACTCCCGGCAGAACGGGCATTCCAGGTCGGCATAGAACGTCAGCGTGAATCGGCCCTCGGGGTTGCCCATCTGCCAGGGCGGCCCCGAAGGCTGCGTCATGCTGACCGGAGCGGGCGACTGCGGCGGGGATTCGCCGGGCGGCCGGAACACTAGCCAGATCAGCAGACCGACCAGCACAGCAGCCAACACCCAGGGCCAGCGCAGCCGCCGATTGCGGCGGCGGAACGCCTGAACCTGCATCGGAATGGAAGGACGTTTCGGTTCCATGGCGTTCTCCGGCTTACGGCAGTTCCAGGGCTGGCGAATCGATGCCGCGCGCCTGGTCGATCTTCTCGGCCACCTTGAAGGCCGCTTCCAGTTCGGTGCAGCCGTACTGCTGCATGAGCTGGTAGCGCTCGGCCTTCTCCTCGGGCTCGGTCTGCGCGAGTGCGAGGTACAGACTCGGCGGCACGGCACGGAACAGCACTTCCATGCTTTTGGAGAGGATGACGCCCTCGGTGAACTTGCCCGCTTCTTTGCGCGCCGACAGCATCAGCGCTTTCTGTGCGGGCGAGAGTTCGCGGAACCTGGCGATCTTCTCCACCTCGTCCGGCGGCATCGACAGGCAGATCCACCACTCGATCATGTTGAGCATCGGCTCTGCGGCGCGTGGCAGATCGTCGATGTTCTGTGTCGCGAGCCAGAACCATGCACCGAGCTTGCGCCACATCTTCGTGATCTTGACTATGTAGGGCGCGAGCAGTGGGTTTTTCGTGATGATGTGCCCTTCGTCAGTGACGTTGATGATCGGGCGTCCCAGGTATTGGTCGCGCTCGGCGATGTTGTTCACCGTGCTGATCAGGCTGATGTAGGCGATGGAGAGCTGGGCGTTGTAGCCCTCGCGGGCGTATGTAGCCAGATCGACCAGGGTGATGTCGGCCTCGGGCCACGGCGTGCCATCGCGGTCGAACATCTCGCCGTCCGTGCCTTGGCAGAACATGTCCATCGCGTCCGCCATCTCCAGCAACCGAACGCGGCGCATCTCGGGCAGCGTCGAGTCCTGGCCGCGGGTGCGCAGTGCGTTGCGCACGTCGCGCGTAAGCACCGTGCGCTTCTCGGCCACGCAATGCTCGGCGGCGTCGAGGATGCACTGGCGGATCAGCGAGCGGTCGGCCCGTGTCATCCGGGCTTCCTCCTTGTCCTCGCCGCCGGTGATCATCAGCCGGGCCGTGATCTCCAGTTCGCCCAGCACGTCGCGCTGCTCGTCGGCTTCCATCGCCGAGGTGTCCGGCGACAGGTCTTCGTCCAGCGCATCGGCGTCGAGCGTTTGCACGTCGCTGGGCGTCTCGATCAGCCGGCGCGCGTCTGCGAATGGCGCGAGGCTGATACCCGAGCCGGGGGCCAGCTTGACCCGGTTCACGGTCAGGCCCAGACGTTTGGCGAAATCGCTGAACAGGCCGAAGCTGTTGCCGGCTTCCACGATGAACAGCCGCGGCCGGTAGATGGCCGTGACCTGGTTCAAGAGGTTGTTGAGCGTGGCGCTCTTGCCGGAGCCGGTGGGGCCGAACAGGAACAGGTGGGCGTTCATCTGCCGGTCCAGGCGGTTGAGCGGGTCGAAGGTGATGGGGCCGCCGCCGCGGTTGAACATCGTGATGCCGGGGTGCCCCGTACCCTGAGCGCGGCCCCACACCGGAGACAGGTTCGCCGCGTGCTGGGCGAACATCAATTGGGTGTACCACTTGCGCCGATCCTGGTCGGGGTTGTAGCAGCACGGCAGCCAGCGCAGGTAGCTGTTGAGCGGTGCCACCTCGTCATCCTCGCGCACCGGCTGCAAGCCGGCGTTGAGCATGACGTTCGCCAGGTCCAGGCCGCGCCGGTCCAG